>NZ_JBKKAP010000146.1:0-217755 GCF_046714615.1 Paeniglutamicibacter sp. | reverse complement strand
GGGGGCGCGCCCGCGGGGCGCGTTTTCCCCCGTTTGGCGCGGCCCCCCGGGGGGGGGGGGGGCAACGCCTCCTTCGCATGTCCGCGCGTGGGCGGGGGTTACGGCTTCTTGCCGCAGATGACATTGTTCCAGGGCTGGTAGGTCCAGGACTTGGTCTCCGCAGGAAGCGTCTTCTCCGCCGAGGTGCGCGTGCGCGTGACGTTGATCGAGAAGCCCTTCTTGCCACCGTTTTCGGGCTTGCAGTTATCGGCCGGGTTGTACTCGGTGCCGGGGTTGGTGAAGTTGTACTTGGCCGAGGACTTGCTGCCCACCTTCCAGTAATCGGTGCTCCACAGGCGGGTGTTGACAGTCCCGCCGCCCACCCAGGCCTCGATCATCACGCCGTAGGGAGTGTTGTTCTTCCACGCCATGTCGACCTGGCCCTCCCAGAGGGTGGCCTCGCGGCCGGCGGGGTAGCGCTCGAACCAGCGGCTGTGCGGTTTGTGCGTGATGTCGTCGTAGCCGGCCAGGAAGCCGGCGTTGTACAACTGCGTGGAGATCTGCGACAGCCCGCCGCCGACGGCCTCGGTGGCGAAGCCGTTGACGACCACGCCGGAACCGTAGTATCCGTTGGCCGTGGTGATCGGGCCGAGCGCCTTCTCCAGCGAGAAGGTCTCCCCGGGCATGACCAGCACGCCGGTGAGCCGCTTGGAGCCGGCATAGAGGTTCTTGGTGCGCACGGTGTCGGCGGCCGGGTACGGGGTGGAGAAGGTCACGATGGCCTCCTTCACGCCCAGCTTCTTCGCCTGCGCGGTGGTCAGCTCGGGGACCGTGGTGGTCAAGGCGACCTTGGCGGTGCGGTCCTTGTCCTTGTCCTTGGATGCGGCCAGCACCAACTTGTCCAGGTCCTTCGAGTCGATGGACGTGCCGTTTTCGGAGGGGATGACCGTCGGCGCCCCGCCGGAGAGCACGATCTTGGCGTCCTTGGCGGTGGACTTGAATCCGTCCGACCCCTCGGCGGCGGCTTCGACCAGCTTCTCGGTGTCCAGGGACATGGTCACGGTGCCGTCGGCGATCTTGAACGATGCCGCATCGGCCAACTGCTCCGGGGTCAGCGAGGCGGTGGACTTCCCGTCGGTGAGCTTGATCGGGCCGGCAACCAGCGGCTTGGCCGTCTCCTCGAGGGCGGCCTCCAGAATCTTGGCGGAGGTCTTGGGCTCGCTCAGCGCGGCGGGGAGCGCCAGCGGCTCCGCCGCGTCGAACCAGGACGCAGAGACGACGCCGACGGACTCGTCGATATTCAGCGCCACCCCGGTGACCGGCTTGGTCAGCAGGGGCTTGGCGCCGTCGAAGGCCAGCTTTCCCTCGGCCGTCTTGGCCGCGACCTTGGAGGCCAAGGCGTCGAGCTCGGCGCGCAGCTTGGCCTCATCGACGTTGCTGGCGGGTTCGATGTGCAACTGGCCGGTGAAACGGTCGAGGAGGGTGGCGGGGTTCAAGTCGAAGCCCGTGAGGCCGTCCAGGGTCCCCTCGATGTCGATCGCCAGTCCTGCAGCCGTCGGGTCGAGGGATTCCTGCCGGCCGTTGACCTGCACCGCGACCTCTTGCGTGGTCGCCGCGGTGAGCTTCTCTTCGAGGATCTGGCGCGCAGCTTCCGGGGAGAGCGAGCCGACGTTCACGCCGTGGACGGTGGTGTTGGCCGGAATCTGGGAGCCGGCGTAGGCGGCAGCGCCCGAGTACAGTCCTCCGGCAAGTAGGACGCAGGCCCCGCCGATAAGCCAACCGCGGCGTGACTTGCGTTCCGGGCCGCGTTGCCTGCGACCCAATTCTTCACTCTGCAAAACGATCTGTTCTCTTCCATCGGGGGCACACCGGCGTACCGTGTTTGGGGTTGCGGCGCCCTTCAAAAGGGCTCGGCCGCCTTCTGCATCCTACCGGTGGCATCCAAACGAGGGATTAAATATCAGGTGATTAGGGGTAAATCGTTATGAGATCCCAACCAAATTGGCGATGATGTCCAGCCGCGGCAGGTCAATCCGGGCATCGGCTGCATCGCGCAGCAGCGGTTTGGCGTTGAACGCGACCCCGAGCCCGGCGGCGCCGACCATGTCCAGGTCGTTGGCACCGTCGCCGGCAGCTATGGTGTGTTCCATGTCGATGCCCAATTCGCGGGCCCAGGTGCGCAGCATGACTTCCTTGTAGGCGCGGTCCACGACCTGTCCGTTGACCGCACCGGTGAGCCGGCCGTCCACGATGACCAGGTCGTTGGCCCGCGCGAAGTCCAACTCCAGTTCGGCCGCAAGCGGGTCCAGGATCTGGGCAAAGCCGCCGGAGACCACCGCCACGTGGTGGCCTGCCGCCTTGAAGGCTGCAATGAGCTCTGCCGCGCCGTCGCTGAGTTCCAGGCGATCGCGCACCGCGTCGATCACCTCGGCGTCGAGCCCGGCCAGGGTGGCGACTCGGGCGTGGAGCGAGGCGGCGAAGTCCAGCTCCCCGCGCATTGCGGCTTCGGTGACCGCCGCAACCTCGGCCTCACGTCCTGCATGGGCGGCCAGCAGTTCGATGACTTCCTGCTTGATGAGCGTGGAATCCACGTCCATGACCAGCAGCTTCTTTTTCGCACGCACGAGCCCGGCCGGGACCACGGCGATGGCGGAGGCGCGCAGCGCGGGGTCCTCGGAGCGGGCCAACAGGTTGTCAAGCGGGTTCACCAGGGCGCGCAACTGGCGCACCGTCCCGGTGACCTCCCAGCGCGCCCCGCTGCGGCCGGCACCGGCGAACTCCTGCTCGTCGATCACCTCGTGGCCGGCGGCGGCCAGGGTGCGGCGCAGGCTGGCGGGTTCGGCACACGGCGTGGCGGCGGAATGGAACACGATGAAGGCGGTTGAATGCATTCGTTTATTCTCCCGCGGCCGCACGCACCCACCCAAAACGTGGCACGGTTTGTTGCGTGGCATCTTGTCCGGCGTCACACCCCGATTTCGACCCTGCAGCGGCACCACGGAATCGGGGGAGTATGGGGTGTGATGCGTGCCCGGGGGCGAGTTCGCGGCATGTCGGCCGCGGCCAGTTGGGTCAAAGGAGGGTCACTGGCCTAGTGTTTTACCCATGAATGAAGTGCTGGGCCTCGCCGACGTCTCCGTGGTACGCGGACGCAAAGACTTACTGACTGACATCAACTGGCAGGTAAAGGAGGGCGAGCGTTGGGTGGTCCTGGGACCCAACGGCGCCGGAAAAACCACGCTGCTGCAGATTGCCGGTGCCCGGATGCACCCCACGCGCGGCGTGGCAGGGGTTCTGGGCGAGGTGCTCGGCGCCGTAGACGTCTTTGAGTTGCGCCCCCGCATCGGCCTGTCCTCCGCGGCCCTGGCCAACCACATCCCGGAACACGAGAACGTGCTCAACGTGGTGCTGACGGCATCCTACGGAATGACCGGACGCTGGCGCGAGGCCTACGAGAAACTGGACGAGCGCCGCGCGTTCGCCTTGCTCCACGACTGGGGTATGTCCACCATGATCAACCGCCCGTTTGCGACGCTCTCCGAGGGAGAGCGCAAGCGCGTGCAGATCGCCCGTGCCCTGATGACCGATCCCGAGCTGCTGCTGCTGGACGAGCCGGGCGCCGGGCTGGACCTGGCAGGCCGCGAGGACCTGGTGGCGCGGCTGAGCGAGCTGGCCAACGACGAGGAGGCCCCGGCGATGGTGCTGGTCACCCACCACCTCGAGGAGGTCCCTCCGGGCTTCACCCACGCGCTGCTGCTGCGTGACGGCCACGTGGTGGCCGCCGGGCCCATCAATGAAACGCTGACCGAGGAGAACCTCTCGGCGACGTTCAACACGCCACTGAGACTGCGGGCCGAGGGCGGGCGCTTCAGCGCCGTCGCCAAGCACTAGCCGAAACCTGCGGCAACACCGCCGCCACGGCCACCCGGCCGTGGCGGACAGCAACGAATCATCAACAGGGGAGCGGTTTCCGGCGTGGACTTGTGGCGCGACATCATCATCTTTTTCGCGGGCCTTTGGGCCGGAACCATCAACACGATCGTCGGTTCAGGCACCCTGGTCACCTTCCCGGTGCTCGTGGCCCTCGGGTTCGCGCCGGTGAACGCGGTCGTCTCCAACGCCATGGGCCTGGTTGCCGGCGGATTCTCCGGCGCCTGGGGCTACCGGCGTGAAGCCGCCACCGTCTCCAAGACCATGCTCAAGCTTGTCCCGGTCTCGCTGGCCGGCGGGCTGATCGGCGCCTGGCTCCTGCTGAACCTGCCCGACACGGTGTTCGGCTATGTCGCCCCCGTGCTGATCGTGCTGGCACTGCTGCTGGTGATCTTCCAGCCGCGGCTCTCGGCGTGGGCCAAGAAGCGGCAGGCAGCCAGCGTCGGCGTCAACCCGGCCGAGGCTGACCATGCGCGCATCGGCGCGACCCTTTACATCCTGGTGTTCCTCATCGGCATCTACGGCGGCTACTTCACCGCAGCCCAGGGCATCTTGCTGATGGCCGTTTTCGGGATCTTCCTGCACGCCTCGCTGCAACAGTCCAATGCCGTGAAGGTGGTGCTCTCTCTGGCGGTGAACATGGTTGCCGCCATCTCCTACCTCATTTTCGCCCCCGAACGCATCCACTGGCCCGTGGTGCTGCTGATCGCCGTGGGCTCGCTCATCGGCGGATTCATCGGCGCGAAGGTCGGGCGCAAGCTCTCCCCGGGCTGGCTGCGCGCGGTCATCGTCATCCTGGGCCTGGTGGCACTTGCCAACATGGTTGCCAAGCTCATCGTCGGTGCCTGATGCAATCACCGGACCGAACTCCCGACCTGGATGCCCAGCAGGAGGCCGCGGTGCTCGTGGCGGCCGGCGAGGACCTGGCCCGGCGGCTGGTATTCCTGCACTCGGGCCAGGACCCGCGGGCCCGTGACTACGCCGGGCTCTCCGATGCCGCACTGCGCCAGGTTTCGGACCCGGCCAACGGGCGCTACATCGCCGAAAGCTCAAAGGTCCTGCGCCGGGCGCTGGCCGCCGGTCACGCACCGCGTTCCTTCTTCATGGCGCCGAAGTGGCTGGATTCGCTGCGCGACGTGTTTGCCGCCCACCCCGAGGTGCCGATCTTCGTGGGCACCGACGCGGTGCTCGAATCCATCACCGGCTTCCACCTGCACCGCGGCGTGCTGGCGGCCATGGACCGCCCCGATCCGCTGGAACTGGACCAGGTGCTTTCCGGGGCCAGTCGGGTCGCGATCCTTGAGGACATCGTCGACCACACCAACCTCGGTGCGATCTTCCGCTCCGCCGCGGCGCTGGGCATCGACGCGGTGCTGATCACCCCGCGCTGCGCCGACCCGCTGTACCGGCGCTCCATCCGGGTGAGCATGGGCGCGGTGTTCCAGGTGCCGTGGGTGCGGCTGGATTCCTGGCCCTATGACCTGCGCGCCGTGGCCGCCGCGGGCTTCGAGATCGCCGCCATGGAGCTGACCTCCCATGCCCGGGGCATCGACGAGGTTGCCGGGGGAAACAGCGAGAAGCTCGCACTGGTCCTGGGCACCGAGGGCGCCGGGGTCAGCGACGCGGTGCTGCAGCTGGCGGACCTCCACGTGATGATTCCCATGCGTCCCGGCGTCGATTCGCTGAACGTGGCCGCGGCGTCGGCGGTGGCCTTCTGGGAACTGCGCGCACGCTAGGTAGGCCAACCCGCGCCTGAATTGGAAATTCCCAGGAACGTTCGGCTACACTGGAACGTCGGCTTCGTGATCCCACGGGCCGGTTTGGCACATTTGGTTGCTGGCAAAATCCAGTGACGTGAGCAAAGGTTTTAGCATGAAGGCTGATATTCACCCGCAGTATAACACCATGGTGTTCCACGACCTCGCCTCGGGCGAGAAGTTCCTGACCCGTTCGACGGCCACGAGCAAGAAGACCATCGAGTGGGAAGACGGCAACACCTACCCGGTCATCGACGTCGAAATCTCCGCCGCTTCACACCCGTTCTACACGGGCAAGCAGCGCATCATGGACTCGGCCGGCCGCGTCGAGCGCTTCAACGCCCGCTTCAAGGGCTTCGGCGGCAAGAAGTAATTCTGCCTTCACGCCTGCACACGGGATCCTCCACTTCGGAGGGTCCCGTTGCTGTTTAACCCGCCACGGGCCAGGCGCATGGCGACAGGACGAAGCACCCGCTTCGCGGGGTGCGGCGCCGGGTGACTAGGATGGAGTCCATGACTCAGGGCTACACGCATCACGGTGAATACAAGGTTGTCGGCGGGAAATTGGTCGTCGCCGACCTGCTGGTTCAGGACGGGGCGATCACCGCCGCCTCCATCAACGGGGACTTCTTCCTCGAGCCGGACGAGGCCCTCTTCGACCTGAACGCCGCATTGGTCGGCCTGCCCGCCACCGTGGAGCATTCCGCGGTCCGCGACGCGGTGAACGCGGGGCTGCGCGAGGGCGCGGTGATGGTCGGTTTCGACGCCGATGCCGTGGCACGCGTGGTGCGCAGGGCCCTGGGGCACGCCACCACCTGGGCCGACCACAACTGGGAGGTCCTGGGCCCGGACACCATGCCGATCATCGAGAATGTGGCCCTCGACGAGGTGCTGGCCCGTCAGGTCGCCGCCGGCACGCGCGGCCCGACGCTGCGCCTCTGGGACTGGGACGACTCGGCGGTGATCATCGGATCCTTCCAGTCGGTGCAAAACGAGGTGGACGCACGGGCCGCAGCGGATCACGGCATCAAGGTGGTCCGGCGGATCAGCGGGGGAGGCGCGATGTTCATGGAAGCGGGAAACTGCATCACCTACTCGCTCTACCTGCCCTCGTCGCTGGTCGACGGCATGAGTTTCGCAGATTCCTACCCGTTCCTGGACGCCTGGGTCATGGAGGCGCTGGCTGCGGTAGGCGTCAAGGCGCACTACAAGCCACTGAACGACATTGCCACCGACGCCGGGAAGATCGGCGGGGCCGCGCAAAAGCGCCTGGCCGGCGGCGTCGTGCTGCACCACGTGACCATGAGCTATGACATCGACGCGGAAAAGATGCTGCAGGTGCTGCGCATTGGCCGGGAGAAGATCTCCGACAAGGGCATCACTTCCGCAGTCAAGCGGGTGGACCCGCTCAAGAGCCAGGCAAAGCTGGACCGCGCCCAGATCATTTCAACGATGATCGACACCTTCACCCGGCGATACGCCGCGACCATGGGGGAGATCGACGAAGCCACGCGGGAAACTGCCCGGGCGCTGGCGACGACCAAGTTCTCGACCCCCGAATGGACGGCACGCGTCCCGTAGACGCGTGCGGCCATGGCCTGCCGAGTCGAGGGTGCCCGCCCTGGCTGTATTACCCACGGAGGTTGGGAACGCGGTCGGCAGGTGACAGACCCTTCAGCGAGGTGTGTCCTCGACAGTTGTAATAGTCTAACCACGCGGAAAAGCAGCCACGCGTTCGGCCTCCGAGCGGTATGGCCGGGCGTAGGCCCACTCCTCGAGCATGGTGCGGTTGAACCGTTCGACCTTGCCGATGGTCTGCGGCCGGTAGGGGCGGGTGCGCTTGTGCTTGATCTCCGGTCCCAGGGCGTCCCTGAACGCGTGGGAGCGGCAGCAGGATCCGTTGTCGGTCAGGACCCTCTTCACCGTGATCCCGGCCGAGTTGAAGTAGGGGGCTTGTGAATTAGTGAAAAATCCGACGCTAACCGTTCTATGGGGCCCCAGTACTTTTAAGGTGTCTATTGGGTATCCGGTTAGCTCAGGTAGAACGATCCGGCATCGGTCCACGCTGCCTGACCTAACCCGATACCCACTACGCGCATTACCAACACAACAGGTGCGTCCTGGATGCCCGCACTGCCTGTGATACGGCGCCCACAATCGAAAGAATCCTCGCGCCGACACCCTTAGACCGCGTCAGTTCTGCAGCTGACTGTGAGTTTAAGCCGACTCAGATTCGTCGTCACGGACCGCCACGGCCCAATTCAGAGAGCCGGACCCGCCATTGTCGCCGGCGTCAACAACACCACCACCGCGGTCACCATCAGCGCGAAAGCGACCGAGAGATTGGCCACGCGCTTCCACGGGAGCATCTTCTCGGCTGCGATGAAGGCCCCCACGAGTGCCATCCAGGCGACATTCATCACTCCGAGCGCGAACAGTGCCACCATCAGGGCCCAGCAGCATCCGATGCACCAGGCGCCGTGTCCTGCTCCCATACGGAAAGCGCCCCCGTAGCCTGGCCGCATGCGGTGGAGAATGAAGTCCATCGGCGACCGGCATTTCATCAGGGCGACGTTCTTGGCCGGTGTGAACTGGTAGGCGGCCGCCGCCAAGATCACCCCAGCCGCCAGGTAGCGTCCCCCCGGCTCCGAGGAAAGGAAGCCCGGGAAGAGCGCCGCGACTGACGCGTAGAGCGCGTAGGCTGCAATGCCGTAAATGGTCCAGGCGATGAGATAGCCGGCCACGAACACCGCCGGACCGCCGGACGGTGCGGGGCGGCCGGACTCGCGCCGGTGGCGATGGATTCGCGCGTAGGCGACCACCATTGGTGCAACGGAGGGAAACATCATCGCTGCGAGCATCACGACCCAGGTGATGAGGAAGAATCCCAAGGATCCGGGATCAGTCCAGCGGCCCATGTCCATCCCGCTCATCCGCGGGGCCGTGAAGAACCAAGCTATGGCCGCGAGGGCGAGGAGAACGGCGACCAGACCGGCCTCGCGGGGATCGATCCGGGACCTGGTGCCCGCCGGTGGTCTGGCACCAGGTTCCGGTGTCATTTTCCTGTTCGACATGTGAGGCGGGCCATCATGCGCGCCCCTTGGGGGCGCCTTCCGTAACCTCACTGGCGAAGCTGAATTCCGCACTCTCACCGTAGACCCCCTCGAATTCGAGGCCGAAGAGGTCAGAGCGTCCCGGCGCTTTCCCGATCATGAACTCGGGCGCGAAGCCGAACATTGCATTCTTGACCGTCGTTACCCCTCCAGCGGGGCCTGGCAACGGTTCGAAAGTGTAGCTGACCCGCCCCGCGACGGAGCCGGAAGGCCTCTCGCCGTCGCTGAACGTGACGCTGGCACGCTCAACGCCCAACCATTCCCCATACAGCGCCGCGAAGTCAGCGAAAGGACCGCCGGCGTCGCCATGGAGGATGCTTTCCAGAGCGCCCGCCTGATCTTCGGACGCGCGTTCGTCAACGACGACGCCGACTTTCCAGTTGCCGGCACTTAGATTGGAGGGGAAAAGATTGGCGAAAGCAAAATCGACTCCCGAGAGGTCGGTGTCATCGTTATTTCCGCTCGCGATATGGAACACAGCTACGCCGCGGCACTCGCCATTAGGCCCTGTAGGTGGACCATCGACGGGGCAAGGGCAAATCAGCGAGCAGCTGCAATTTGCCACGTATTTTCCGGACATTTCCCAAGACATAGGACTCTCCTCCTTGGCACCGTCGCCTAGGAGACACGCCCCTAGGCGTATCGGAAAATTTGTCATGAACGCGGGAAAGTCCCCGTTAAGGCCGACAATATTCCCGCCGTGCCTAAGTGTCAATAGGTCGCGTTGACTCACTGTAAATGCTCGCGAAATGGGGCGCGTGCCTCATTTAGGAATGCTCGCGAAAACTCTGGCCACCGGGCCAAAGCAGCCCGCCGGCACCTGGCCGCCGAGGTACGAAAGCCGGCACGGGACATCCGGTGTGACTGGCGTGGCGCCGGCCGCGCGGATCCGGTCCGGCGGCCATCACGCTACTGGGGCCATTCTGGACGCACTGCCGGGAACCCTGAGGGAAATAGTCCGTGGCCACCCTGGCCGAGGAGCTCGAGCGGCTGGAGCGCTTCGACGAACTCGGGCCCTGGCCTCCTGCTCACCGACGAAGTCCGGGACGAGCTGTTGTCCATGTCCACTGGGACCGTCGACCGGTACCTGAAGCCCTTTCGTGCGGCCCGGTATCCATCGGCTTTGTCCGCCACCAAGCCCGGGGCGATGCTGTGTTCGGAGATCCCGGCGCAGTAGTCGGGCACGTTCATGGAGCGTGAACGTGGGTTCTTCGAGATCGGCACCGTCGCCCACTGCGGACACAGCCTCAAGGGAGAGTTCCTGTATTCGATCACGCTGACCGATGTGTTCACCGGGTGGACGGCGAACACGTGTGTGAAGAACCTTGCGCACGGCCATGGGGTGGCCGGGATCGAGGTACTGGCCCGGAACCTGCCCTACCCGATGCGGGCGCTTGATTTCGATTAAGCCGAGCTAAATCGAATTCGGCTTTGCTTCGACAACGGCACGGACCGCGGATTCTACGAGTTCTGCGCCCTCACGGAACTCAAGTACGCACTTCGGTCCGGAGGCATGTGGATCACCTGACCCCGCCAGTTCCGCGACTTCGATGACTACCTGCTGGCCGACTCCGACTACACGGTCATGAAAAACGCGGAAGAACTGCCCCTTGTCACGACAGACGGCGGCGAACGATATCTCCAGGACCGTCTTGCCCTGCTCAGTGAACGGCTGCACCAGGTCAACGGGCTCGCCTCCCGTGATGAACTGCCCGGGGTGCTGATCACCGCAAGCGGTATGAAGATCACCCCGCTCGAAATGATCGTCCCACCACTCGCGCAGCCCCTGATCGATCAGGCCAGCGCCATGTTCCCGCAGATACGGATCACCGACCTGTTGGTGGAAGTCGATGGCTGGACGGGCTTCACCCGCCATTTCACCAACCTCAAGTCCGGCCAACCCTCCAAGGACAAGCAGCTCCTGTTCACCGCGATATTGGTCGACGGAATCAATCTGGGCCCGACGAAGATGTCCGAGTCCTGCACCGGCCTCACCTATGTCCAGCTGGACCGCCAGCAGGCTTCCCATATCCGGGATGAAACCTATAGTGCAGCCCTGGCAGAACTGGTCAATGCCCAGCATGCACACCCCTTCGCCGCACAGTGGGACGATGGCAGCATCTCTTCCTTGGACGGACAGCGCTTCCGCGCCGGCAGCCATGCTGAATCCACCGGCCATGGGAACCCGAAATACGCGGCCGAGCCAGAACGGCTGATCTACACCCACGTCTCGGACCAGTACTCGCCCTTCCCCAGCAAACTCATCAACGTCGGGGACCGCGACGCGACCTAGGTTCTGGACGGGCTGCTCTATCACGAGTCCGACCTCGCGATCCAGGAGCACTACGCCGACACTGCCGGATTCACCGACCATTTCTTCGCCCTCATGCACCTGCTCGGCTACCGGTTAGCACCACGGATCCGCAACATCGGAGACACCCGTCTCTACACACCCACCAACGATCCTGCATTGTCGACATAGGCGCCGCTGATCGGCGGTGCCATCAGCACCAAAACCATCACCGCACACTGGGATGAAATCCTCCGGCTCGCCACCGCCCTGCGGGAACTGGGCAGAATGGAACGGTCCCTCTTCCTGCTGGACTGGCTCCAAGACCCGACCTGCGCCGCAAATCCACCGCCGGATTGAACATTGGCGAGGCCAGGAACATACTGGCCCGGGCGGTGTTCTTTAACCGTCTGGGGGAGATTCGCGCTCGGTCCTTCGAGCAGCTGCGCTACCGGGCCTCGGGGCTGATTCTTGCTACCTCTGCCATTGTTCTCTGGAACACCGTCTACCTAGAGCGCACTTTCGCCACTTTGAATCAGGAGGGAAACGCCACGGATCCTGACCTGCTGCGGTTCCTCTCACCCCTGGGATGGGAACATATCAACCCCACCGGGGACTACACCTGGCCACGCACCAACAAGATCAAACCCGGCAAATACGGGACTGTCCGACGCTTGGCGAAACCTTAGCGTCGGATATTTCACTTTTTTCACAAGCCACCCGGGGTAGGCGTTGGCCCGTTCCCAGAAGCCGGCGGCGGTTTCATTCTTCTCGTCTTCGAGGATCTCGGTGTATGCCAGCCGTGAGTGGTCATCGACGGCAATGCGGAGGTGGGCGTAGCCGGGGCGGCGGTTGGCCGGTGCCTTGGTCTTGTTGCGTTTCCAGGTGGCACGGTCCTGCCAGGCGAGCCGGGAGCGCCCGATCCGGAAGAGGACCTTGTGCGCGGTGGAGGGGCGCAGGCCAAGCAGGTAGCCGATGAGGGCCGGGCCCCAGCGGCGGTTCACCCTCAGTGCGATGATCCGCCGCTCGGTGCGCGTGCACGTGCGTCCTGGGAGCTGCGGGGGGCGGCTGGATCGGTCCTGCATCCCGGATTCCCCGTGTTCGCAGTAGCGGGAGGCCCAGCGGGCGGCGGTCGTGACGGAGACCTGGACGCGTTCGGCGGCCCGGCGCAAGGACCAGCGGTCCTCCACGATTCACCGAGCCAGCTGTAGACGGCCGCGGGGTGCCGGGAGGGCATTAGAAGGGGACATGAAGAAGACCTCCGGGATGTCGTGATTGTTGTCGCAAACACCATTTCACTTGGAAGTCTTCTTCTTGTCACTCAGCCACGAGGCATGTCACTAACGTCCGTGGTTAATACACTTAGCCGCGGCTGGACGGGCATGGATCCGGAGGCAGGCGGGACCGCACGACACCCCATAGGCCGGGGATCAAGCAATGCCCCTCGATCGCGCCGGTCCCGGTGGGGTTAGGCGAAAGCCAATTCGGTTTCTTTACGCGGCGATCCCGCATCTTGCCAAGACCTGAGGACGGCGAGGGTGATCTCGGCCGAGCGCTCTGCGGCGTCATCGACATGATCCAGGAAGTCGGCATCGGAGGCCGGTCCGCAGAGGTCAGAGATCCCGCGGACGGCCAGGAACGGGGCCCCGAACGAGGCGCAGGTCTGCGCGATCGCCGAGGATTCCATGTCGGTGGCCAGGACCCCGTCGAACTGCTCCTTGATGATGGCAGCGCGTTCGTGGCCGACGAACGAGTAGCTGGAAACCACCAGCCCGCGATGCACGGTGGCCACGATGCCGTGCCCTGGATTCCCGACGTTGCTGGCCTCGATGAGGAAACGCGGCGTGCGGTAGGAGGCGGGCATGCCCGGGACCTGACCGAGCTCGTAGCCGAAGGCGCGCACATCGGCATCGGCATTGATGTTCACCGATCCGATGACAACGTCGCCCACCCGCACCGAGTCACCCAGTCCGCCGGCGCTGCCGGCGCTGATGACCAAGGGCGCGGGGGCTTCGGGGGCTTCCCGGTTGGCCCGCAGCAGTGCCGCGGTGGCGGCACCGGTGGCGTTGACAAGGCCGATGCCGCCCTGGACGAAGAGCGCACTCAGCCCATCGAGGGTACCGGTGCGCTGGATCGAGTTGCCGACCTGCACCGGTTCGCCCACCGAGGCGGCGCGCTGGAGGAAGGGGAGTGATTCCTCCTCCATGGCGGTGATGACTACGACGTCGATCTGGCTCACGCGGTGACCTGCTCCCAGACGGCGCGCTGGGCCAGGAAGGCGCGGGCGGCGTCCTGGGCCTCGGCGAGGGAGTGGTTTTCGCCCCAGCCGCACTGGATTTCGTTGGCTGCGGGTACCTCGGTGGCCTTCAGCACGTCGGCCAGCGTCGCCTCGATGAGGTTAGCCGCGGCCGCGACGTCGGGTTCGCCCTGCAGGATGAGGTAGTAGCCGGTCTGGCAGCCCATGGGGGAGAAGTCGATGACGGAGGCCGAGTGGTTGCGGGAGGATTCGGCGAAGAGGTGCTCGAGGGAGTGGATCGCCTTCATCTGAAGATGGGCAACATTTGGCTGGGTGAAGCGCACGTCATATTTGGTAATGACGTCCCCTTGCGGGAGCTGTTTGCGGTCGGCGACGCGCACGTAAGGTGCCGAGACCGTGCGGTGGTCGAGGTTGAAGGACTCAACGTTCATGCGTTCAGGGTTCATGGTTGTGCTTTCCTGCCGGAGTTTCGACGCCGGGCCAGCTCGGGCGCGGTTCTTGCAAACCCAATTCTATCCGGCGGGCGCGGCGCGGCGGTTGACGATTGCCTCACAGCGGTCGGAACCGACGCGGGCCGGGCACACCGCGTCGGTTCCGACCGGCCATGGCCCCGCGCACGTGGCCCGGTACGGAGGAGCCGGACCGGGCCACGCGTGGGACGGAAGGGAGGGCAGGGAGGGCAGGGAATCATCCTGCCGTCCGGGCAGGGATCCGGGGCGTGGCCGGCAGGCCCTGCGCTAGCCGCGGAAGGTGACCAGCTTGCGGTTCACGAACTCCTCCATGCCGTACTTGCCCAGTTCGCGGCCCACGCCCGAGCGCTTCACCCCGCCGAACGGAAGCTCCGCGGCGGACCCGCTGGTCTGGTTGATCGAGACCATGCCGACCTCCAGCTGACGGGCGATGCCGTGGGCGCGGTCCATGTCCGCGGTCTGGATCGAGGCGCCGAGCCCGTAGGCCGAGCTGTTGGCCAGCGCCACCGCCTCCTCGTCGCCGGAGACCTTGTAGAGCACGGCGACCGGGCCGAAGAGCTCCTCCGAGTAGGCGCGCATCTGAGGGGTGACATCGGCCAGCACCGTCGGGGCGAAGAACGACCCGTCGCCTTCCAGCGCTGCCCCGCCGGCCAGCACCGTGGCTCCCTTGTCGATGGCGTCCTGCACCTGGGCGGCCAACCCGTCCAGGGCCGCGGCCGAGGACAGCGGGCCCAGGAACGTCTCGGGATGTGCCGGGTCGCCGACCTTGATGCCCGTCACAGCGGACGTGAAGTCCTCGACGAACTCGTCGTAGACCAATTCGTCGACGATGATGCGCTTGGCGGCATTGCAGGCCTGGCCGGTGTTGCCGAAGCGGCCCATCATGGCTTGCTTGGCCGCACGCTTCACGTTGGCATCCTCCAGCACCAGGAACGGGTCCGAGCCGCCGAGCTCCAGCACGACCTTCTTCAGGTTGCGGCCGGCGATCTCGGCCACTGCCGAACCTGCACGTTCGGAGCCGGTGAGCGAAACGCCCTGGACGCGGGGATCGGCGATGATCTCGGCGACCTGGTCGTTGGTGGCGAAGATGTTCACGTAGGAACCAACCGGGGCACCGGCATCGGCGAAGATCCGCTCCATGGCGAGCGCGGATTCGGGGCACTGCGGGGCGTGCTTGAGCAGGATCGTGTTGCCGTTCATCAGGTTCGGCGCGGCGAAGCGGGCGACCTGGTAGTACGGGAAGTTCCACGGCATGATGCCCAGCAGCGCACCCACGCCTTCCTTGCGGATCACCGCGGTGCCGCCGGAGGCCACCTCCAGCTGCTCATCTTCCAGGAACTTCGCGCCGTTGGCAGCGTAGTACCGGTAGATCGACACGGTGATGTCGATTTCCTTCCCGGACTGGAAGATCGGCTTGCCCATTTCGCGGGTGATGATCGCGGAGAGCTCGTCGCGGCGTTCCTCATAGAGGTCTGCGACGCGGTTAAGCAGGACGGCGCGTGTGGCGATGGCCGAGGTGTTCCAGGTGCCGAAGGCCGCATGGGCGCTCTGGAGTGCTGCCTGGATCTGCGCATCGGTGGCCGGGGGATAGGTTGCCTCGATGATGCCGGTGGCGGGGTTGGTGACGGCATAAACACTCATGGGTACTCCTTGGAACGGCAGAACGTGGTTACTTGCTACCGTAATTCATGTGTGCGCCCGATCACCAACCGGCCGGTGGGTCGCCGTTGCCGCCCGACGTATCCTGTCATCCGGGGGCCGCCCTGCTGTGCGGAGCCATTCGGAAGCGGCGAGGTCGCGGGAAGCCGGATCAGGATTCCGCGGCGGTCCCGGAACGCGGGACCGATGGTGCAGGCAGCACACAAAACTCGTTGCCCGAGGGGTCCTGGTAGACGCGCCAGGGAATCTCTCCCCAACCGGGGTGCAATTCCCGCCCTCCGCGTGCGGCGATTCCCGCGGCCACGGCGTCGGGGTCATCGGCACCTTCGAGCCGCAGGTCCAGGTGCATCCTGTTCTTCGCGCCTCTCTTGGCTGCGGGCTCCCCGACGAACTCCAACAGGGGTCCGCGCAGCGAGGGGTGCCTGAGGGTGTGCGGCGCCGCGGCGGTGACCGCGGTCCACCCTGTCAGCCACGCCCAGAATTCGGCGTCCCGGCCGGGATCGGCGCAATCCATGGGAATGGCGGCGATGGCCCCGGTGTCCTGGTATGCGGCGCGTTCTTCCATCACGCAGAAGGCGTTGCCTTCCGGATCGCCCAGCACGACCCACGGGACAGCGCCCTGCCCGATGTCCAAGCGGGTGGCTCCCAGCTCCAGGGCCGCGGAAACCACCGCGTCCTGCCCCGGGCCGCCCTGAAGGTCCAGGTGCAGCCTTGCGGGATCCACGGGTGCGTCGGGGACCGGTTGAAAGCACAGGTCCAGCGTCGGCCCACCCGGGACCGCCAGCCGGGTCTCGAATCCCTCCGAGGTGTCGGTGAGCTGCTCGCAGCCCAGCAGTTCCTGCCAAAACCTGCCGACGCGCTGCGGGTCCACCGCGTCGAATACGATGTTCTCCAGATACATGGGCACCAGACTATCGTCGGTGTCCCGAGCGTGCAGGTAAGGAACGCTTTCCTGCTGCCCGGCAATTCCCGCAGAGGGACATGGGCGGGGTCCACGGATCCCGGATCGGGTTGCCTCAGGAGCGGACCAGGCGCACGTGCATGGCGCCTTCGCCCTGTTGCGCCTCGGCCACCCGGTAGCCGTCCTTGGCCCAGTTGCCGGTGAAGAGCCGAACACCTGCTCCCAGGAGCACCGGGGCGATGGCCAGGTGCAGTTCGTCAACCAGGCCCGCGGCCACGGCCTCGCGCACGGTGCCTACGCCGCCGCCGATGCGGATGTCGCCACCGTGCGCCGCGCTGCCTGCGGCCTCGAGCGCCGCAGCCATCCCGTCGGTCACGAAGTGGAAGGTGGTGCCGCCGGCCATCTCCAGGGAATCGCGCCCACGGTGGGTGAGGACGAAGACCTCGTGCCCGAAGGGCGGGGAATCGCCCCACCAGCCGCGCCACGCACCGTTGGCAGCGTCGGCGTCCCACGGTCCGCGGATGGGCCCGAACATGTTCCGGCCCATGACGGTGGCGCCGATGCCCTCGTCCCCGGCCCGCAACCACGCATCGTCGATGCCGGCGCTCCCGCCGGGTTCGCCGCTCCTCTCGTGCCAGTAGGCGGTGGCAAAGACCCAGTCGTGCAGTTCCTCCCCGCCCACGCCGAGCGGGTCGTGGAGGCCTTGGTCGATGCCGGCGCCGTAGCCGTCGATCGAAATGCTGAAATTGTGGACCCTCACCCGTGACATGGTTCGCTCGCTTTCAGGTCTTTGCCGGCGGGCAGGCGGGTCCGCTCAGCAATGGCAGCGTGCCGCTGATCCATGGCGACGCGGTAGTCGCGGCGACGCGTTCCGTCCGTCATCCGCCCGCCCGGTCACCCCGCAGGTCGCCGCTGCGGGCACGTGCCCTTGAATCGGGCCCTCCGGCGGCATAACGTGTGGTCATGGAGCATTCACTGCAGATCACCATCGACAGCGTCAACCCCCACAGGCAGGCGGTGTGGTGGGCGGAAACGCTTGGCTGGACCGTGGAACCCAGCGACCCGGATTACATCCAGAAGATGATCGACGAGGGCCACGCCAGCGCGGACGAAACCCTGATCTTCGACGGCGAGCTGGCGTGGAGGAGCGGGGCAGGGATCTGCCCCCTGGGCCAGCTGGGAAAACCACGGCGTCAACGGATCCTCTTCCAGCTGGTGCACCTGCCCAAGACCGCGAAGAACCGTCTGCACCTGGACCTGAATCTGGGGGATCGCGACGAGGTGCGTGAGAGTCTCGTGGAACGCGGGGCGGCATTCCTGCACGCGGGGGCACAGGGCCCCACCGTCTGGTACATGATGGCCGACCCGGAAGGCAACGAATTCTGCATCCGCTAGCCGGGCGCCGCCGACCTGCGCCTGGCGTTTCGCGCTGGAGCCAAGGGTCACTTGCGGGGTTCGTTGATAGACCCATGCCAAACACGGAGGTCCAGCCATGAAGACCGCAGTCCTTGGAACCGGCACCGTCGGGCGCACGATCGGAGCACGGATGGCCGAACTTGGCCACACCGTCACCATCGGCACCCGCAATCCCGAAACCACGCTGTCCCGCACCGCGAACGACGCAATGGGCACCTCCCCGTTCGCTGCCTGGGCGGCGGAAAACCCCGGCATCGCCCTGGCGGGCTTCGCCGAAGCCGCGGCCGGGGCCGAGCTCATCGTCAACGCCACCAACGGAGCCGCGTCCCTGGACGTCCTGGCCCAGGCCGGGGCGGAAAACCTCGATGGGAAGGTCATCCTGGACCTCGCCAATCCCCTTGATTTCAGCACCGGCATGCCGCCGACGCTGTTCGTCAAGGACACCGACTCCCTCGGCGAGCAGATCCAGCGCGCCTTTCCCGGCGCCCGGGTCGTGAAGTCCCTGAACACCCTCAACGCCGGCCTCATGGCCCATCCGGACCGGCTGCCGGAGGCCGGTACGGTCTTCGTCTCCGGGAACGACGCAGCCGCAAAGGAAACCGTCATGGGGCTCCTGATGGAATTCGGCCACCGGGATGTGATCGACCTCGGCGACATCACCACCGCACGCGGCGCCGAAATGCTCCTGCCCGTCTGGCTCCGCCTCTGGGGCGCACTCGGCACCTCCGAATTCAACTTCAAGATCATCCGCTGAGCCCTCGGGTTCCGGACGCCCGAATCCAACGCCGGAGCCGGGCTGCCGGCGGCACACCACCGTTCCCGAGGTCCCGCGCGGGCCTGGCCTCCCCAGGCTAACCGGCGCAGAGACCCTGTGCAGCCAGCGACCTGGCCAGGAAGTCGCGTTCCTCGACCAGGATCCGGCGCAGCGCGCGCGGCGCGTCCGGGTGTCCGTCGAGCCACGAGTCCAGCTGTGCCATCACGGGATGCACTGCCGCGTCGCCGAGGTCCTGGGCAGCGGGGAAGAGGCCGCGGATCACGCGTGTGGCCATGCCGATGCTCATGGATTCCCAGATGCCCTCGAGGGCCGGCCAGTAGGCGGCGTAGTTCCCGTCGAGCAGTTCATGGGTCCCGAGCAGGAAGCCGGATGCGGTGGCGGAGACCGCCTCGTTTGACAGGGCGGAGCCGTCGGTGGCGCGCCCGGTCAGCGCCGCGGTGAAGGCGGCCTGCTTCACGGCGGGATCCGGGCGCGCGGCCAGGGCCAGGAGGCGGCCGGCGACGGCGACCGCGGAGGGGTGCGCCGCGGCGTCGGCCTCGAGCCGGGCCAGCGCTGGCTCGTCGAGGGCGCCGGAGGCGGCCTTGGCCTGCCAGAGCCCCCAGCGCAGCTCCTCGTCCAGCTCCAGCCCGGCGAAGGGCTTTTCGCCTGCCAGCAGGGAGTCGACCAGCGGTGCGGCGACCCGGCCGCGGGCCAGCACGGCCAGGGCGCGGGCGGCGGCGACCTGCTTGTCGCTGCCCGGCTCCGCCCTGCCCAGCCAGTCGGTGATCGCATCGGCCAGGGCAGCGCGCTCGGCATGGCGCAGCGCCGGGGGCAGGTAGTGGGCGATGGCGCTGCCGGCCTGGGTGAGCAGCTGCGCGAAGACGGCGACCTCGGTGACCGATTCGGCGTGGGAGCGCACCGCGGCCAGGAATTCGGGGGCAGGCAGCCGTGCATCGCGGACCATGTTCCACAGCGCTGCCCAGCAGGTGGCGCGGGCCAGCGGGTCCGAGAGCGTGCCCAGGTGCGCCAGCAGCGTGGCCAGGGAGACCTCGTCGAAGTCCACGATGGCGTAGGTGTCGTCGCCGTCGTTGGGCAGGATCAGATCCGGGCGCGGTTGATTGATCAGGAACGGCAGGGCCACCGCGGCACCGCCGAGCTCCACACGGTGGGAGGCGGTGCGGGTCAGGGCCCCGTCGACGACGTGGAACAGGCCCACGTTCAGCACGTGTGGGGGTGCAAGGGGCGCGTGGGTGATCGGATCGGTGCCGGTCTGGGCAAGGTACGCGGAGGTGATCTTCCAGTCGGTAAGCGACAATTCCACACCCAGGCGCGGGACCCCGGCGGTCTTGAGCCAGGCGTCGGCCCAGGCGCCCATGTCCCGGCCGGAGGCCGCGGCAAGCGCGTCAAGGAAGTCGGCCAGGGTGGTGTTCGCGAATTCGTGGGCGCGGAAGTACGTGCGGGCCGCGTCGCGGAAGGCCTCTGCCCCCACGTAGGCCGCAAGCTGCTTGAGCACCGAGGCGCCCTTGGCGTAGGTGATGCCGTCGAAGTTCTGCTTCGCGGCCTCCAGGTCGGTGATGTCGGCGACGATCGGGTGGGTCGAGGGCAGCTGGTCTGCCACGTACGCCCAGCCCTTGCGGCGGTTGGCGAAGGCCACCCACGCGGTGTCGAACCCGGTGGCCTGCGCGTTGGCCAGCGTGCCGATGTAGTCGGCGAAGGACTCCTTGAGCCACAGGTCGTCCCACCAGGCCATGGTCACCAGGTCGCCGAACCACATGTGCACCATCTCGTGCATGATGGTGTTGGCGCGGGCCTCGTGCTGCGCCTCGGTGGCCCGGGAAGTGAACACGTAGTGCTCGGTGAAGGTGACAAGCCCGGGGTTTTCCATGGCGCCGAGGTTGTATTCGGGCACGAAGGCCGAGTCGTACTTGCCCCACGGGTAGGGGTAGTCAAAGAGCTCGTGGAAGAAGTCCAGTCCGGCCCGGGTCAGCGCCAGGATGTTGGCGGCGTCGAAGTGCTCGGCCAGCGAGGCGCGGCAGGTGGCGTTCAGCGGAATCACCAGTTCGGTCCCGTCGGGGCGGGTGTGGCTGTAGGTGTCGGTGGCCACGAAGTAGGGCCCGGCGAGCACCGCGGTGATGTAGGTGGAGATCGGCAGGGTGGGGGCGAAGTGCGTGGTGGCGGTGCCGTCGCCGTTCCCATCCACGCGGGTCGCCGACTGGTTGGAGGCCACATGCCAATCCCGCGGGGCGCGCACGATGAAGGTGAACGGCGCCTTCAGGTCCGGCTGCTCGAAGTTCGCGTAGACGCGGCGGGCATCGGCGGGCTCGAATTGCGTGTAGCAATAGGTCTGGCCATCGGCCGGATCGACGTAGCGGTGCAGGCCCTCGCCGCTGCGCGAATATTTCGCATGCCCGTCGATGACAACGGTGTTCACCGCTTCACCGCCCCCCGCAAGATCGCTGAGGTAGATGCGCGAGCCGGCGACCGCTTCGGCCGGGTCGAGGGGCACGCCGTTGAGCGTGATCGATTCGATGGACTCGTGGATGAAGTCGATGAACGTGTCGGTGGTGCCGATGGCCCTGAAACGCAGCGTGGTGACGGACCGGTACCCGGTCACGGAGGGATCCTGCGCCTGCGAAAGATCGAGCTCGACCTCGTAGGTCAGGATGCTGATGGTTCGGGCGCGCCAGGCCGCGGTGTCGCGGGAGAGGTTTTCGTTCGGTCCTGAGAATCTCTGCATGTGGTCCACTTGACCATTGAAACATGAAAGGAGCGCTTGACAATCCCCGGCGGGTGGATTTCGTGCCGGCTGCCGTCACGTTGTCCGACAAATGGACCCGGCGGCGCCCAGACAAAGCCCCCCTCGCGCGCCGATTGTTCTCATCGGCCCGCGAGGGGGGGCAAGGTGTGGCCCGCTAGCAAGCGTGGATCACCAGGGGGAGGGCTCGTAGTCCTTCAGGAAGCAACCGTAGAGGTCGATGCCGCGTTCCCCGTCGACGATCGGCTGGTAGACCCGGGCCGCGCCGTCGATCAAGTCCAGCGGCGCGTGCCAGCCCTCGGCGACCATGCGGACCTTGGAATCGTGCGGACGCTCATCGGTGATCCAGCCGGTGTCCACGGCGGACATGAGGATCCGGTCGGTCTCGAGCATTTCCTCGGCGCTGGTGCGCGTGAGCATATTCAGCGACGCCTTGGCCATGTTCGTGTGCGGGTGGCCGGCGCCCTTGTAGCGGCGGGAGAACTGGCCCTCCATGGCCGAGACGTTCACGATGTACTTCCGGCGCGCATCGCTTGCTGCCAGGGCCGGGCGAAGCCGCGAAGCCAGCAGGAACGGGGCGGTGACGTTGCACAGCTGGACCTCGAGCATTTCCAGCGCGTCCACGTCGCCCAGGATCTGCGTCCAGGAGTTCTCGGTGACCACGTCGGGCACCAAGCCGCCGGCGTCGATCGCGGTGCCCGCGGCGATGCGCTCCAGCGAGGCGGAGCCGGCGGTCATGGCCAGGTCGGCCACGGCCTGCGCGTCGTAGGTGGTGGGGGTCGCGGGAACCAGCAGCGCCGAGTCCTCCAACCGGAAGGCACTGGCCAGGGCACGCGGGTGCTCGGACGGGGGATTGGCCTCGCCCCAGACCTCCGGACCGCCGTGGGCGAACTCAAGCTCGGCCGGCAGCGGTTGGGTTTCGGACTCGACCAGGTGCAGGTACGAGTTCGAGGTGCGGCGCACGGTCTGCGCGGCATTGTTGATCAGGATGTCCAGCGGGCCCTCGGCGGCGATGCGGTCCGCCAGCGAGATCACCTGGGAGGGATCGCGCAGGTCGATGCCGACGATGCGCAGGCGGTGGATCCAGTCGGCGGAATCCTCGAGCGCGGCAAAGCGGCGGGCGGCATCGCGCGGGAAGCGCGTGGTGATGGTGGTGTGGGCGCCGTCGCGCAGCAACCGCAGGGCAATGTGCATGCCGATCTTGGCGCGCCCTCCGGTGAGCAGGGCGCGCTTGCCGGTCAAATCGGCGCGGGCATCGCGGCGCTCGCGTCCGGCGGCGGCGCACTCGGGGCACAGGTAGTGGTGGAAGGCATCCACCGTGGTGTAGCGCTGCTTGCAGATGTAGCAGCCACGCGGCTTGATGTACTCGCCCGCAGTGTGCTCGTCGGTCGGCGTGCTCAGGTCCAGGCCGAGCGTCTCGTCGTCCAGGCGCTGCGGGGAACCGGTGGCGGTGCGTTCAACGACAGCGCGGTCCGCCGCATTGATGGCGGAACGCTTCTCGTTCTTGCGGTGCCGCTTGGCGGCCTTGAACATCTTTCCGGTGGCCCGGCGCACGGCAACGTGGCGCTCGTCTTCCGGCTCGAGCCGGTGCACTTGGCCCAGCACCTTGAGCGCAGCCTGAAGCTCGGCGTCGGTAAAAATTTCGTCGTTGCCGGCCGCGTCGGCCGCAGGATAATTCTCAGTCATGTCGCCATCAAGTCTACCGGCAGCGCCTGCCCGGGGCGGAACGCCTGCTGCGGCGGGAATCCCGCACCGGACAGCCACGTGGCGCCATCGGGATGCAGCAAGCCCGCCGCCTCGCGTGGACACGCGCGAGACTGCGTGGGCCAGGAGGCGCTTACGTGCGGTAGCGTGTTCCCATGACTCATTCGCAGATGACTTGGTGGCGTTCCGACTAGGAACAGCCCTGTCTCTTGAAAGACCACGGCCGTTCGTACTGGACGGCCATTTTTGTGCCCTGCAACAGGGGTGGGATCGCGGCCGTACCAGCGGCATTCTTCCCCCAATCAGGAGCATAAAATGCAAAACCACCCGGAGAACACGACAGCCGAAGCATCGGGAAACCTCGAACAACGAATCCAGGGAAATCCAGGTCGATTCCGCGTCTTGACCGGCGACAGTCCGACGGGAAGATTGCATCTGGGCCATTATTTCGGCACATTGCAGAATCGAGTTCGGTTACAGGACCTTGGGGTCGAATCGTTCGTCCTCGTTGCCGACTACCAGGTCCTGACCGACCGGAACGTGGCGGAGGACTTGGCGAGTTCCGTTGAAGGGCTGGTCCTGGACTACTTGGCTGTTGGCATTGATTCGGACCGAACCACGATCTTCACGCACAGCGCCATCGCGGCCCTGAATCAACTGCTATTGCCGTTCCTCAGCTTGGTGTCCGTGGCGGAACTTGGCCGGAATCCCACGGTCAAGGACGAGATCGCGCATTCGAGGCAATCCGCCGTCAGCGGCCTGATGTTTACCTATCCGGTACATCAGGCGGCGGACATCCTGTTTTGCAAGGCCAACCTGGTTCCTGTCGGCCAGGATCAGCTTCCCCATCTTGAGGTCACCCGAACCATTGCGCGACGTTTCAATTCCCGTTACGCACCCGAGGCAGGCATCTTCCCCGAGCCCGAGGCAATGCTCTCGGCCGCACCGTCGCTCCTGGGCACCGACGGCGGCAAGATGAGCAAGAGTCGTGGCAATGCCGTGGCGCTGGCCGATGATGCCGACGAAACGGCGCGCCTGCTACGCGGCGCCAAAACGGACTCCATCAGGCACATCACCTACGAACCCGCGACGCGACCCGAGGTCTCCAGCCTTGTCCTGCTGGCGGCCCTTTGCACAGGTCGCGATCCCCACGAGGTCGCGGAGGAAATTGGCGCAGGAGGAGCTGGTGTGCTGAAGAAGACGGCGACGGAGGCAGTCAACGAGCACCTGGCGCCGATCCGGGCACGGCGGAACGCCTATGCACAGGAGCGCGGCTTCATCCGCAACATCCTCAAGGTCGGCAATGAGCGCGCCAATGCCGTGGCGGAAATGACGCTCGGGGAAGTTCGAACGGCGATGAAAACCTCATATTGAACCCGGAAGCGGGGATCCCTGCCAAAGCGGCAGACGCCTCGGGGGGGCACAAAAAATGTGGTGGACGCAATTGCTCGCGTCCACCACATTCAACTACCCGGACCTCGGCGTGCAAGCCGCCGACCGGAGAGGCCTAGGCCTCGTTCTTGTCCTTCAGCGCTGCCAGGCGGGCCTCGATTTCCGAAGGAGCCGCGGCCTCCTCGAGCTGAGGAGCGGCAGTTCCCTGCTCCAGGATGTTGCTTTCGGACTTCATTGCGGCCAGGCGGGCCTCGACCTCGGTGGCCTCGCCCAAATCCTCGAGGGAAGCGAACTGCGCATCAAGGGAGGACGCTGCGAGTTCCGCCGCGCCTCGCACACGCGACTCGTCGGCACGGATCTTGGACTCGAAACGATTGATCTCCGAGGTCGGGTCGCTCATGTCCAGGGCCTTGACGGCGTCCATCATCTGGCCTTGGGTCTTGGCGTTGCGGGCGCGGGCCACGAGTTCGTCGCGCTTGGCAACCAGTTCCTGGCGCTTGGTGCCCATGGTGTTCAGGCCGGTCTTGAGCTTTTCCACAATGTCCCGCTGCGAGGCAATGTTCGGTTCGGCGTTGCTCGCCTGCTTCTCGCTGGCCATTTGGCGCTGGATGGCCAGGGTGGCCAACTTGTTGAACTTCTCGGCATTGAGGCTGTCACCGGCCGCGGAGTATTCCTCGGCCTTGTTGGAGGCGGCCAGTGCCTTTTGGCCCCATTCGCGTGAATCGTTCACGGCGATCTTGTAGTCGTCCTCGAGCATGCGCAGGTTGCCGATGGTCTGCGCGACTGCCGTTTCGGCCTCGGCGATGTTGTTGGTGTAGTCGCGAACCTGCTGGTCCAGCATTTTCTGCGGGTCCTCGAGCGCATCCAGTGCTGCGTTGGCGTTGGACTTTCCGATTCGGAACAGTCGTGAAAAAATTGAGTTCTTCTTCATGGGGGAGTATCGCCCTTTCATAAGCCGCGTTGCAATAATTCTATGCGACCCCCGGCCTCGGCTGAACCGGTATCCAAGGTTTTCGGGCACGTCAGCGCAGGGCGTACCGCGAGGTGGGAACAGACAAACGGGGTTAGCACCGTGCGGCCTTCAGTGCAGCGCACGGTGGTGTCCATCCACTTTCTTGCCAAGGAGGCGGTCGGCTGCTTTGGTGGTTGCATGACCCCTCGACGCAACTCCGCACTCTGGCCCGTGGTGCACACCGAACGGCTGGCCTTGCTCAGCGACCTGGAAATTCTGGCGCCGGAGCAATGGAAAACACCGTCGTTGTGCCCCGGCTGGGACGTTCACGACGTGCTTGCCCACTTGACCGACACGGCCAAGACCACAAGGTTGGGGTTCATCCGCCGCATGTTCGCCGCCGGCTTCGATTTCGACAAGGACAACGCGGCCGGTGTCGCGGCTCAGCGGTGCGAAGATCCAGGGGAGACCCTTGCCGGGTTCCGCCAGGTGCTCCTGCGCACCAGCACCCCTCCGGCGGCTCCGGCCACGCGGCTGGTCGAGGCGTTTGTGCATGGGGAAGACATTCGTCGGCCATTGGGACTGCGAGGCAACTACCCGGCCTCCCATGTCGCCACGGCCCTTGCCTACCAGCTGCGCACGAACGTCAAGATGGGCGGCGGGAGGGAACTCGCCGCGGGGTTCAAACTGATTGCCACAGACACGGCATTCGAGCACGGCACCGGCCACGAGGTGCGCGGAGCTGCGATTGCCCTGCTCCTGGCCGTCTCGGGACGGCCAGTTGAGGCCGACGAGCTCAGCGGTCCGGGGGCCGGGTCCCTCGGCCAAGGCGCACGCGGCTAGGCGCTGCCCGACACGAACAGGGAGGACGGTGCGAACCTTCGGGCAGTTGCCTGACCTCGGGCCCGCGCCGCCCTCCCCGAAAGGGAGCCTGCCCGGCTACTTGTTCTTGCCCGCGTGGTGTGCCGCCTTCTTGGCAGCCTTTTCGCGGGCAATCAGCACCTTTTCGTCGATGGGCGCGTCAGCGCTGGCGCGCAGCCGGCGGTAATGATCCTGGGCCTCGTCCTGGCGCTCCATCTCCGACCCATCGGCGATCGCCGCGCGCAGGTGCTCCGGGCCGTAGCCGAAGGCATCGACCAGGTCCTGGGCGTGCGGGCGCAGCCGGGCGAGCAGGATGTTGATGTAGCCGGTGAGCGTACGGGCCCGCTGCATCGACAGGCGCCCGTTCATCAGGTACCAGCCGAGGTTCTCCTCGATCAGGGTCAATGCGTACACGTCGCGCAGCCAGGTCAGCACCGTGCGGGTCCCGGCGTCGGAGGTGTTGCCCAGGGCGGTGGTGAAGGCCTCCCAGCGCAGCAGTTCGCCGTGCGCGCGGGCAGCGGCAATGAGCGCGTCCTGCTTTTCGTTGAAGGCTGCGGCCGCTGCCGCCCGGTCCTTGGTGGCGACCCCGCGCAGCGCATCGGCGATTTCGCCGACCATGGTGTTGATTCGGTCGGTGAGCAGCGCACGCTGGTTGGCCTCGTCCTTGAAGAAGTTCGCGCTCTTGCGCTCGTCCCCGGTGTCCGCGATTACCTGGCCGACCGAGCGCAGCCCGGTGCGGTGCAGCGCGACGTTCTCGGCCTGCTTGACGACGTAGCGGGCAAGGACCCCGGCGTTGAGCTGGCGGAATTCCTGTCCGTAGTCGGTGAGCAGGCGCTTGCCCACCAGCTGAAGCAACACGTTGTTGTCGCCCTCGAAGGTGACGTAGATGTCCAGGTCGGCGCGCAGGGCGGTGAAGCGGTTCTCGGCGATGAAGCCGGCGCCGCCACAGGCCTCGCGGGCCTCCTGCAGGGTGTCAAGTGCATCCCAGGTGCTCAGCGGCTTCAGCGCAGCGGCGAGGGTTTCCAGGTCCTGGCGGTCGGCATCGGTGTCGGTGGCCCCGGAGAACACGCCGTCGAACTTTTCCAGCAGGTCCTCGTGGGCGAACGAGGCGGCGTAGGTGCGGGCCAGGCGCGGGATCAGCCGGCGCTGGTGGCGCTGGTAGTCCATGATCGTTTCCTCCTGCGTATCCGAGGAGGCGTTGAACTGGCGGCGCTGGTTGGCGTAGGTCACCGCAATCTGCAGGGCGATCTTGGAGGCGGCGGTGGCTGCCCCGTCCAGCGAGACGCGGCCCTGGACCAGGGTGCCGAGCATGGTGAAGAAGCGGCGGCCGGGGGAGTGGATGGGCGAGGAGTAGGTGCCGTCCTGCGTGACATCGCCATAGCGGTTGAGCAGGTTGGTGCGCGGGATGCGCACGTTGGTGAAGTGCAGCCGGCCGTTGTCGATGCCGTTGAGCCCGCCCTTGAGCCCGTCGTCGACCCCTCCAACGCCGGGCAGGAAACCCTTATCGTCGCGGATGTCCATGTAGAAAGCGTGCACGCCGTGGTTCACACCGCCGGTGACCAACTGCGCGAAGACCACCGCGGCCTTGCCATGGACCCCGGCGTTGCCCAGGAATTCCTTCCACGCGGCCTTGAAGGGCGTGTTGACGATGAATTCCTGTGTGTCCGGGTCGTAGGTGGCGGTGGTGCCGATGGAGGCGACGTCCGAGCCGTGCCCGATCTCCGTCATCGCGAACGCGCCGGGGATCTCCAGGTTCATGATGCCGGGCAGCCACTTGTTGTGGTGTTCCTCGGTGCCCAGGTGCAGCACGGCGCAGCCGAACAGGCCCCACTGGACCCCTGCCTTGATCTGCAGGGACGGGTCGGCGGTGACCAGTTCCTCGAAGCTGGCGACTGAACCTCCGTGGTTGTCCTCCCCGCCCAGGCGCTTGGGGAAGGCGCGGTGCACGGCCTTGGCGTTGACCAGTTCGTGCAGCTGGGTGAAGACGCGTTCGCGGTGCTCGTCCATGCCCAGCCCGGGGGTGCCGCGCACGGCCTCGGTGCCGGCCAGGGCGCGCGCTTCCTTGCGGATGGCCGCCCAGCGGCCCAGCAGCTGTTCGCCGAGGACCGCCACATCGACCGCGGCGTCGGTGGTCTGGGGGGAAAGTTGTTCGGTGGTCACTGGCGTGTCTGCCTTTCGGTGGGGCTTGCCTGGGTTTTGGGTGGCGATGGTGGAGCAGGGGGAAATCTAGCGGTCGACCTGTTGGGCGACGCCGTGGGTGAGCCAGGAGGTGATGGACGCGGCGAGTTCCTCGATGCCGGGGCGTTCGGGCGTGTCGGGGGCACGCAGCCAGAGTTCGCCGGCTGCACGGACCATCCCGATGGAGGCGCGCGGCCACAGTTCCAGGGCTGTCGAGGCGCGTTGCCCCTCGGGGATGCCCATGTAGGAGTGCATCCGGGTGCGCATCATGTTTGTCAGCTCGTCGAAGAAGTCGTTCAGTGCGCCGCTGCCGCTGGCCGGGTCCGGCTCGGCTGCGGGGTCGGTGAGCAGGTCGGCGACCGGGTTGGCGGTGACAAAGAAGTAGATGTTCGGCGAGGTGGAGGCCATCTGCAGGTAGGCGAGCACCATGGCGTGCAGGGCATCGCCCTCTCCGGCGCTCTTGCGCGCGGCGGCAATCACCTGGGCGCGGAAATTGGTGATGACGTAGGCGCCCAGGGCCTGGCGCAGGCCCTCCTTGTCTCCGAAGTAGCGGTAGAACACCGACTTGGAGGTGTTGGCCCGTGCGGCGATGTCCTCCATGGAGGCGCCGGGGCCCTGCCGGTGGATGGTGTGCCGGGCGAGCTTGATCAATTCGAGGCGGCGGGTGGCGCGGTGGGTGTCCCAGCGGGCCGAGCGGCCGTCGCCGGAAGTCCCGGGCTGCGCATCCGGCGTGTCGATGTATTGGGGGTTGTTCACGATACCCAGCGTATCAGGTACGCTGGGTATCAGTAATCCACCTCACATCTGCCTCCAGGAGCGCCACAGCATGTCCGAACCATTGCAAGCCATTCGTCAGGCCGTCGTCATCGGCGGAAACCGCATCCCCTTTGCCCGTTCCAACGGCGCCTACTCCAAGGCCAGCAACCAGGACATGTTCACCGCCGCACTCGACGGGCTCGTCGCCCGCTTCGGGCTGCAGGGCCAGCGCCTGGGCGCCGTCGCCGGCGGCGCGGTGCTCAAGCACTCCAAGGACTTCAACCTGGTGCGTGAATCCTTGCTGGGCACCTCCCTTTCCGCGCAGACCCCCGCCTACGACGTGCAGATGGCCTGCGCCACCGGCATGGAGGCCATCGGATCGCTGGCCAACAAGATCAAGCTGGGCCAGATCGACTCGGCCATCGGCGGCGGCGTGGACACCACCTCCGATGCACCCATCGCCGTCTCCGAGGGCCTGCGCGCGGTGCTCATGGACCTTTCCCGGGCACGCTCCACCAGCGCGAAGCTGAAGGCGCTGTCCAAATTCCGCCCCCGCGACCTCGCCCCCAACGCCCCGGGCACCGGCGAGCCACGTACCGGCCTGTCGATGGGCGACCACCAGGCGATCACCACCAAGGCCTGGAACGTGTCCCGCGAGGCCCAGGACGAGCTAGCCCTGGCGAGCCACAAGAACCTGGCCGCCGCCTACGACCGGAACTTCTTCGACGACCTCATCACCCCGTTTGCCGGGGTCTCAAGGGACACCAACCTGCGTGCCGACTCCACGCTGGAGAAGCTCGCGTCCCTGAAGCCGGCCTTCGGCAAGAACCTGGGGGCGGCGGCAACCATGACCGCCGGGAACTCGACCCCGCTGACCGACGGCGCCTCCGCGGTGCTGCTGGGTTCGGAGGAATACGCCCGCGAGCACGACCTGCCGATGCTGGCGAACTTCGTCGACTTCGAGGCCGCCGCGGTGGATTTCGTGCACGGCGCCGAGGGCCTGCTGATGGCCCCGACCTACGCCGTCGCCCGGATCCTGAAGCGCAACAACCTCACGCTGCAGGACTTCGACTTCTACGAGATCCACGAGGCCTTCGCCGGCACCGTGCTCTCCACGCTGGCGGCCTGGGAAGATACGGATTTCTGCAGGAACAAGCTGGGGCTTGACGCCCCGCTGGGCGCCATCGACCGCACCAAGCTCAACGTCAACGGTTCCTCGCTGGCCGCCGGCCACCCGTTTGCCGCCACCGGCGGACGCATCGTGGCCACGCTGGCGAAGATGCTGCACGAAAAGGGCTCGGGCCGCGGCCTGATCTCCGTGTGCGCCGCCGGCGGACAGGGCGTCGTGGCGATCCTCGAGGCACGCTGATCATGGCCGACAAGTACCTGGAGCTCGTGAACTCCGGCTTCACCAAGAAGCTCGCCACGTCCCTGGGCGCCCCGCGCCCCTCGATCCTGCGTCGCCACACACCCGGCGCCCCGCTGGTGCCCGGCCCGGTGTTGCTGCTGGGGGATTCCTCCGGCGCGCAGGAACTCGCCGACACGCTGCTGGGCTGGGGCCTTGACGTGCGCAGGCACTCCGTCGGGGTGGCCACGCTCGGCGGGATCATCCTGCTGCTTGACGAGCTTGTCGCCCCCGACGGGCTTTCGGAACCAATGCTTGCTGCGGGACAGGCCCTGCGCCAGCTGGCGCCTGGCGGTCGCGTGGTCGGCATCAGCCGTCCCGCCTTGACCACCGACGCACCGGCGCTGGCAGCCGTGCGCCAGGGCATCGACGGGGCGCTGCGCTCGGTCGGCCGCGAACTTCGCGGCGGGGCCACCGCCAACGGCATCGTGCTCGCCGAGGGCATTTCGGCAACCGCCCCCTCCGCGCTTGCCGCCCTGCACTTCCTGCTCTCGGGACGCAGCGCCTACGTCGACGGGCAGTTCCTTGCCATCGACTCGGCCGAAGGAAAGCTGCCGGCGGACTTCGGCAAGCCCCTGGCCGGGAAGGTCGCCGTGGTCACAGGCGCGGCACGCGGCATCGGGGCCGCCATCGCCACGACGCTGCACCGCGACGGCGCCACCGTGGTGGTGGTCGATGTCCCGGCCGCCGGGGATGCGCTGGCGAAGGTGGCCAACGAGGTCTCCGGGACCGCCCTGCAGCTGGACGTCACCCGGGCGGACGCGGGGGAAAAGATCGTCGAGCACGCCCTGGCGCGGCACGGGCAGCTGGACATCGTCATCCACAACGCCGGAATCACCCGCGACAAGCTGCTGGCCAACATGGATGCCGCCCGCTGGGACTCGGTCATCGCGGTGAACATCTCCTCGCAGCTGGCCATGAACGAGGCGTTCCTCGCCGCGGACCTGCCGGGGCTGCGCATCGTGTCACTGGCCTCGACCTCCGGCATCGCCGGGAACCGCGGCCAGACCAACTACGCTGCCTCCAAGGGCGGGGTCATCGGCATGGTGCGGGCCTCCGCGGCCGCCTTCGCGGCCAAGGGCGGCGGCATCAACGCGGTGGCGCCCGGTTTCATCGAGACCGAGATGACCGCCAAGATCCCGATGGCAACGCGTGCCGTGGCGCGGATGCTGATGCCCTCGCTGATGCAGGGCGGGCTGCCGATCGACGTCGCCGAGGCCATCGGATTCCTGGCCTCCGATGCGGCCGCCGGCATCAACGGGCGCACCCTGCGGGTGTGCGGACAGTCGTTGGTGGGGGCATGAGCGCCCGCACCAAGGTGGTGCTGGATGCCGCCCCGTCGCTGGCCTCGCTCTATGCAAGGGCCGCCGGCGCGCGCCTCGGCGCGCTGTTCCCGGGCGGAAAGCCGGCGGGCGGTGCGCTTCCGGAGGTCGAACACCACCTGGACAGGCTTGCGGTGGATGCCGGAAAACTCGTGGACTACCAGCGGCTGATGGGGGACACGGTGCGCGATGAGCTGCCCAGCGTGTTCGTGCACGGGCTGGTGTTCCCGCTGGCGATGTCGGTGATGGTGCGCGAGGATTTCCCGCTGCAGCTGCTGGGCATGGTGCACTTGGCCAACAAGACCACCCAGCTCCGGCCGATTTCACCGACGGCCGCACTCTCGGCCCGCGCCCACGCCGCGAACCTGCGCGAGCACCGTGCCGGAACCCAGCTTGACCTGGTCGTCGAGGTCAGCGAGGGCGCCGAGGTGGTGTGGCGCGGGGTCTCGACCTATCTGGCCCGCGGCGTGTGGCCCGGATCCAGGCCGAGCGCACCCGCCGAACCGCGCGCGCCCTTCGCCATCCCGGGGCGCACCGCCTCGTGGCGGCTTGCGGCCGACACCGGGCGCGCCTACGCGGCGGTGATGGGGGACTACAACCCCATCCACCTTTCGGCGGCCTCGGCCAGGGCACTGGGCATGAAGCGGGCGATTGCGCACGGGATGTACCTGGCCGGGCGCGCGCTGGCCAGTGCCGCGCCGCACGGGGTCGGCTACGACTGGAAGATCGAGTTCGCCACCCCTGCATTCCTGCCCTCCACCGTCGATGTGGCCTTCAAGGTCGGCGAGGGAGGGACGACCTTCAGCGGGTGGGGTGCACGCAGCGGCAAGCCGCACTTCACCGGATCGATCACCGCGCTCCAGGGAACCCCGGCCGCCCGCCGGTAGATCCGGCTACGCGCGGTGCCCCGCAGGCCTTTGGGGCCGCGGGGCACCGCGCGTTGCGGGCAGCGGCACCTGCTCCGTTATGCGGAGGGGGAGGTGTTTGCCCCGCCCGAGGGCCGGCGGAGGATCGCGCCGGAATACGAGGAAAGGGCGGCGGCGGCGGTTTGTTCCCAGCCGTGCTCCGCGGCGAATTCGGCCGCCTGCCGCCCGAGGATGCGGCGCAGTGGCTCGTCGGACGCAAGTTTCGCCAGTGCCACCGCCCACGCCGCGGGCTCGGAACCGTCGACCAGGATGCCGGTGTGCCCGTCCCGCACCGCATAGGGCAGCCCGCCGACGCGGCTGGCCAACACCGGGGTGCCGCAGGCCTGCGCCTCCAGGGCAACAAGCCCGAAGGACTCACTGTAGGAGGGAACCGCCACCACGTCGGCGCAGCGGAAGGCCTCCGCCAGGTGCGCGGCGGGCATCGGCAGGGAGAAACTCACCAGGTGCTCCACCGACTCCGCCTCGACGATTTTTTGCAGGTTCAGTTCCTTGGCCCCCGAGCGTGCCCCGATGACCGAGAGCTTCACGTCGAGGTCGGGCCGCTCGAGCGAGAGGATCGCCAGCGCCCGCACCAGGATCTGCGGTCCCTTGAGCCTCTGGATGCGTCCGGCGAAGACCACGCGCAGCGAATTCGGCGCGCTTTCGTGCTGCTCGCACACCCCGGGGTTGAAGACACCGAGGTCTACCCCCGGCTCCACGACGTCCAGTGCGGCCGCGTCGGCACCGTAGAGGTGGATCAGTTCCTCGACCTCGGCCGGGGTGTTGGCCGTGAGCCGGTCGGCCTGGGCGCACAGGAGCATTTCGCTGCGGATGCGGGCACCGGATTCCTCGGTGTGCGCCGAGAGCTTCTTGACCTTGCCCATGGTGTGCATGGTGTGCACCAACGGGACCTGCCACGCCGCGCGCAGGTGCAGCCCGACGATCCCGGAGAGCCAGTAGTGCGAGTGGATCGCGTCGTAGGGGGCAAGCGTTGCCGCATACCGCTGGATCGCCACGGCCGCGTCATCCAGGTGCTCGGCCAGCTCCTCCTTGCTCAGCTTGCCGGCGGGGCCCGCCTTCACCTCGTGGCAGGTGACCCCTGGCGCCATTTCCACTGCCCTGGTTTCGGTGGCGCCGCGGACGAAGACATCGACCGACACGCCGAGCTGGGCCAGCGCGAGCGCCAGGTGGCGGATGTAGACGTTCATTCCGCCCGCGTCCCCTGATCCCGGCTGTTCCAGCGGGGAAGTGTGCAGCGAAATCATTGCGATGCGCGTGGGAAGGGTAGTGGTAACTGACATCGGTGCTCGGCCGCCTACAAACGAGAATGTGGAATCAAGGTGCTGGTGTGCCGCCCGATGGGGTCTGTGGGCGGGCAAACACCTTCATCCTACGCAACACCTTCGGCTTGCCATCATGTTCCCCGGAGGGTGGGAAAACCCGAATTTGCCCCTCCCGAATATGACGCTGCTCACAAATTGACGGGTGAGGCGCCGCTTTTCGCCCAAAGGAGCGCAAATAGCCTTGTAAACCCGGGGTTCTTGGGGCCCGGGGGCCCCGAATTGAAGTGTGCGCCAAACCCGTGCTAGAGTCTTATCTCGCCGCGGACAACGGAAACAAAGTTCTTCACGAACTTCGACCGGTGTAGCGGCCACCAGCGAGGGTGGCGGAATGGTAGACGCGCTAGCTTGAGGTGCTAGTCCACGTAAGTGGGTGGGGGTTCAAGTCCCCTCCTTCGCACGGATCAACCCCCGACCAGACGAAAGTCAGGTCGGGGGTTTTCTCGTACCCGCAGGGACCTTGCTCCACGACCGGCGGCCGGCACCCCCTCGCGCGGTGAACGCATACCTCGATAGGGTGGAGGCAGTTCGACCCCCCACCACGAGAGGCAGAAGGATTCCCCCATGTCAGCTGCGCAGAACACCCCGGCCACCGTCGTTGCCGAGGATGAGGTCGCCGGCATCTGCCAGGCGCTGATCCGGATCGACACCACCAACTACGGCAACAACGAAGGCGCGGGGGAGCGCAAGGCCGCCGAATACGTGGCCGAACTGATCTCCGAGGTCGGGCTCGAGGCGACCTTGCTGGAATCCGCCCAGGGCCGCGCCAATGTTGTGACCCGCGTCGAGGGGACCGACAAGTCGTTGCCGGCCCTGATCGTCCACGGGCACCTCGACGTGGTGCCCGCCTTCAAGGACGAATGGTCGGTCGACCCGTTCGGCGCCGAGATCAAGGACGGGATGATTTGGGGCCGCGGCGCGGTGGACATGAAGGACATGGATGCGATGATCCTCGCGGTCATGCGCGAGATGCAGCGCACCGGCACCCGCCCGCGCCGCGATCTCATCTTCGCGTTCTTTGCCGACGAGGAGGCAGGCGGCGACTACGGCGCGCGCTGGATGGTCGAAAACCACCCCGAACTCTTCGAGGGCGCCACCGAGGCCATCAGCGAGGTCGGCGGGTTCTCCGCCACCATCGACGGCAGGCGGGCCTACCTGCTGCAGACCGCGGAAAAGGGCATCGCCTGGCTCAAGCTCACTGCAGCGGGGCGCGCCGGGCACGGGTCGCAGATCAACGAGGAGAACGCGGTGACCCGGCTGGCGGCCGCCATCACCCGCATCGGCGAACACGACTGGCCGATTTCCTACACCGACACCACGCGCGCGTTCCTTCAGGGCGTCTCGGAGATGACGGGGATCGAGTTCACGGAGGACAATCCGCAGGTGCTGCTGGCGGAGCTGGGCAACGTGGCACGCTTCGTCGGCGCCACCTTGCAAAACACCGCCAACCCCACGGTGCTCTCGGCCGGCTACAAGCACAACGTGATCCCGGGGGCCGCCGAGGCGCTCCTCGATGTCCGCACGCTGCCCGGCCAGCACGAGGCCGTCATGGAGACGCTGCGCACCCTGGCCGGGCCCGATGTCGAGCTCAGCGCGCTGCACCTGGACCGCGCGCTGGAGGTGCCCTTCGCCGGGAACCTGGTCGATCACATGGTGGCCTCGCTGGGCCGCGAGGACCCGGAGGCCGTGGTCCTGCCCTACATGCTCTCCGGCGGCACCGACAACAAGTCGCTGTCCCGGCTGGGCATCACCGGCTACGGGTTCGCCCCGCTGCGCCTGCCGGCCGAGCTCGACTTCACCGGCATGTTCCACGGCGTCGACGAGCGGGTCCCGGTCGATTCGCTGAAGTTCGGCACCCGGGTCCTGCGCGACCTGCTGACCAACTACTGACGTCCCTCCGGGCCCCCCTTGCCCGGCGCACCGACCATTACCCAAGGCGAAAGTGAAGTGCACGCGAGTGACAACCATCAACGAGGTGCTTGGCACCGAAATGCTCGAACGATTCCGGGGCCGGGCGGCCGGCTACGACGCCGAAAACACCTTCTGCACCGAGGACTTCGCCGAGCTGACGGACGCCGGCTACCTGCGGGCGATGCTTCCGGAAGCCCGCGGCGGCCTTGGCTGGGGCATGGAGACAATGACGGCGGCGCAGCGCCTGCTCGGTGCCCACGCACCTGCAACGGCCTTGGCGGTGAACATGCACCTGGTCTGGACCGGCGTGGCAACGCTGCTGGCCGCCCGCGGGGATGACCGGCTGGAGATGGTGCTGGACTGGGTGCAGGCAGGGGAGGTCATGGCCTTCGGGGTGTCGGAGGCCGGCAACGACGAGGTTCTCTTTGACTCGGTGACCCGTGCGGTGCCTGCCGCCGACGGGTCCTACGCCTTCACCGGAACCAAGGTCTTCACCTCGCTGGCCCCGGTGTGGACCCGGCTCGGGGTCTTCGGCAAGGACGTGAGCACAGCGGAAGGTGCGCTGGTCCACGGTTTCCTGCACCGGGAGGCCCCCGGCATCGAGATCCCGCAGAACTGGAACACCTTGGGGATGCGAGCCACCCAGTCCAACTCCACCATCCTCACCGATGCGCGCGTGGCGGCGGAGCACATCCACACCAAGCTGCCCGTGGGGCCGGTGCCCGATGTGCTCGTCTTCGGCATCTTCGCCTCGTTCCTTTCGCTGACGGCCTCGGTCTACGTCGGGCTGGCCGAACGCGGCATGGAACTGGCCGCGGCCAACCCGGCAAGGCGGAGCTCGCTGAAATTCGGGGGACGGACCTATGACCAGGACCCGGACATCAGGTGGCAGGTCGCCGATGCCGGCATGCAGATCCTGAAGCTCGATGCGATGCTGCGGATGACCACGCGCGACCTCGACGACCTGGTGGACCACGGGGGATCCTGGTTCCCGCGGCTGGTCACGTTGCGCACCCAGGCCGGGGACGCCGCCCGTTCCTGCATCGACATTGCCGCCAAGGTCTCCGGCGGCGGGCAGTACTTCCGCGGCTCGGAGCTCGAACGGCTCTACCGCGACGCCCTGGCCAGCCTGTACCACCCCTCGGACGCCGAATCGGCGCACTCCACGGTGGCGTCCTGGCTGCTGGGCCCTCTCAAGGAGTAGGCACCTCGTACGGGTCGGGTGCCGCTGACCTCAGGCGCGGATGTTCAGCGTCGGCTTGACCCGCATGACCCGTCGTCGCATCCAGTGCCTTTGGCCGCCGCCCTCGTAGAGGCACGTGCGCACCAATTCCCATTTGCCGTACTCCGAATGCTCACGCAGCGCAGCGCGTGCCACCGAGCGATGCTCGCCCGGGCCGGCGGTAATGACCAGGTATTCGAAGAGGTGCTCGGGGTCTCCGGGCATCTGGTCAATGGGGCGTGCTACGGGGATCCTCTTTTCGATCATGACCCTGTCCATAGTGTGGCTTGTGCCTGTAACGTCGAACACATGAGTACAGACCCGCGTGTTGCCCTCAGTGTATTGACCGGTTGCCTCGAAGAACACCTTTCGGCGGTCGCCGCAAAACGTGGCGCCCAGGACGCCTCGATCAGCGCGGCGTTCCTGGCCGTTGCCGATGCCTTTGAGGAATACGAGGACGCACTCTACGAGGCCTACGAGGAGTTCCTTCCACTGAGCGTGGTGGAGGAAAACGACGACGACGATCCGTACGACGAGGACGGCCAGGGGGAAGAAAACACCGACTAGCCCGGGAAACCGGCGCCGCGTCGACTGCCTTCACCGCGACCCGCGTGGCCGGGCGCCGCGGCTGCGACCACGGTATTAAGTTCGCCTCATCGTGGAGCGCCAATGGGCGTTCGCGTGCCTTGGTGAAGTAGTGTCGGTACGTGAATTGGTTTGAAGCGGCCTTCCTAGGGCTGATCCAGGGTTTGACAGAATTTCTCCCCATCTCCTCCAGCGCCCACCTGCGCATCGTCGGGGAGCTGCTGCCCAACGCGGCCGACCCCGGCGCCGCGTTCACGGCGATCACGCAGCTGGGCACCGAAACCGCCGTGCTGGTGTTCTTCTGGAAAGACATCGTGCGGATCATCGGCGCCTGGTTCAACGCGCTGCGCGGCCGGGTGCCGCACAGCGACCCGGATGCAAAAATGGGCTGGCTGATCATCATCGGTTCCATCCCCATCGCGGTGCTGGGCCTGCTCTTCGAAACCCAGATCGACACCTCATTCCGCTCCTTGTGGATCGTGGCGACCACGCTGGTGGTCTTCGGCCTGATCCTGGCTGTCGCCGACTACTACGGCAAGCAGGACCGCGAGCTGACCGCACTGACCCCCAAGCACGGCATCCTCTTCGGCTTCGCCCAGGCCCTGGCGCTGATCCCCGGCGTCTCGCGCTCCGGCGGCACCATCACCGCGGGGCTGTTCATGGGCTACACCCGCGGCGCCGCGGCCCGCTACTCGTTCCTGCTGGCCATCCCCGCGGTCTTCGCCTCCGGGCTGTACAAGCTGGCCAAGTCCTTCGACGAGCCGGGCATGTATTCGCTGCCGCAGACCGGCCTGGCCACGCTCATCGCCTTCATCGTCGGTTTTGTCATCGTCGGCTGGTTCCTCAAATACGTCTCGTCCCACAGCTACCGCATCTTTGTCTGGTATCGCGTGGGCCTGGGCCTGGCCCTGTACCTGCTGCTGGGCTTCGGTGTGATCAACGCCTAGCAAGACCGGATCCCCAAACGCGGAATAACCGCGGGGTCCTTTGGACTTGTTCCAAGTAAATGCATTGCGCCCGGCCACGTTCGGGCAATCACCTAAGAGAAAGGACGCTCCGTGCTTGCATGGTCCGCGCCCACCATCCCGCATGTTCCGGGAAACGCACCGATCCTTGAGGTGCACGACACCGCCACGCAACGGCTGAGGGACACCGCCCCGGCCGAGAGGTCCAACGCGCCGGCGAGCATGTACGTCTGCGGCATCACCCCCTACGACGCCACCCACATGGGCCACGCCGCCACCTACGTCGCCTTCGACCTGCTCCAGCGCACCTGGCGCGACGCCGGGCGCCCGGTCACCTACGTGCAGAACGTCACCGACATCGACGACCCGCTGCTGGAGCGCGCCGCCGCCACCGGCATGGATTGGCAGGTGCTGGCCAAGGAGCAGACCGACCTGTTCCGTGCCGACATGGAGGCGCTGAACGTCATCCCGCCCGAGCACTACATCGGTGCCGTGGAATCCATCACCTGGCTGGTCCCGCTCGTCGAGGAACTCGTCGCCAAGGACCTGGCCTATGCGGTGCCTGGCGAAAACGGCGAACCCGACGGGGACATCTACTTCGACGCCGTCGGGGCCGCCGGCGATGCCTGGGAACTTGGCACCGTGAGCGGTTATGACCGCGATACCATGCTCGGTTTCTTCTCCGAGCGCGGGGGAGACCCGGCACGCCCGGGCAAGCGCGATGCCCTTGATCCGCTGCTGTGGCGCGTGGCCCGCGCCGGGGAACCGGAGTGGGACGGTGCCTCGCTGGGCTCCGGGCGCCCGGGCTGGCACATCGAGTGTTCGGTCATTGCCCGCCGATTCCTGCCCGCCCCCTTCACCGTGCAGGGCGGGGGATCGGACCTGATTTTCCCGCACCACGAGTTCTCCGCCGGGCACGCAGCCGCCCTGGACGGCAAGGCGCTGGCGCAGTCCTACGTGCACACCGGAATGGTGGGCCTGCACGGCGAGAAGATGAGCAAGTCGCTGGGCAACCTGGTGTTGGTTTCGCGTTTGCGCGCCGCCGGCGTCGACCCGGTGGCGATCCGCACGGTGCTGCTGGGCCAGCACTACCGCAGCGACTGGTTCTGGACCGATGAGCTGCTCGCCCAGGCCCAGGACCGCGTGGCCCTCTGGCGCAAGCGCATCGGCTCCACCACCCTGGCCGAGGCCACCGCGGTCGTCACCCGCATCCGCTCCAGGTTGGCCAACGACCTGAACGCGCCTGCAGCCCTTGCGGTGCTGGATGCCTTCGGCGCCCAGGAACCTGCAGAGGACGACGGCTCGCGGGAGGCCGGCGGGCAGCTGCTCGCCGACGCGCTGGACGCGCTGCTGGGACTCAAGCTCTCCTAGCCACCGCGCCACGCCAAAACGCGTCCCCCGCCTTGTTCCCCCTCTCCGGGGGCTGGCGGGGGACGCATTTGCGTTGGAGGAGTTTGTGCACCAGGCACCGGGGGCGGGTGCTGCCGGATGCTAGGCGTTCGGCCCGGGCGTGTCCGGAACGTCGGGGGAATCAGGGGTTTCGCTTGGACCGCTGGCCCCCGGGGTGCCGGGGCCCTGTTCCCCTGCCGCGCCCGGGAGGTGCCGGCGCTTGAGGTAGCGCTCGAACTCGCGGGCAATCGCCTCGCCGGTGGCCTCCGGCAGCTCGGTCTCATCCTGCGCCTGCTCCAGCTGCTGGACGTAGGCGGCAATGTCCGCATCCCCGGTGGCCAGCGCGTCGACCCCGCGCTCCCACGCCAGGGCGTCCTCGCCGAGCTCATGCAGGTCCAGGACCAGCGGCAGCAGCTCCTCCACCCGGTGCAGCAGGGCCAATTGCGCCTTGGGGGAGGGTGGCTGGGCCACATAGTGCGGCACCGCCGCCCAGATCGAGAGCGTTGGCAGGCCGGCGGCCTCGGCGAACTGGGCCAGCACCCCCAGGATCCCGGTGGGCCCCTCGTAGGCGGCAGGCTGCGCACCGAGGGCCTCGCGCACCGCCGGGTCGTCGGAAGAGACCGCGGCCTGGATCGGCCGGCTGTGCGGCACATCTGCCAGCAGCGAACCCAGCGCCATCACGCCCTGCACGTTTTCCTCCTCGGCGCGGGTGAGGATCTCGGTGATGAAGGCCTTCCACCGGTAGGTGGGCTCCACGCCGCGCACCAGCAACAAATCCACCGGGGCATCGGGCAGCGACGCGCGGTAGATGCGCGTCGTCGGCCACTTGATGACCCGCTTGCCGGCGGCATTGCGGCGCACCTGCGGGCGGGAGAACTGGTAGTCGTAGTAGTCGTCGTCGCCGATGCCCGCGACCTTCACGGCGCCGGTGGCTGCCTTGATGTCCTTGAGGGCCGAGCTGGCGGCGTCCCCGGCGTCGTTCCAACCCTCGAAGGCCACCACCATGATCGCCGGGCGCACGGGCCCGGGAGTCGTGGATGCTGCCACCAGGGAGGAAAGTGTCACTGGGTCATTCATATCTTCGCTCACATCCTCACCCTAGCGCGCGCACCGGTCGCCGGTGCAAGTGCGCACCCACTAGAATTGGGACATGCCAACCCAGAACTGCGACCCCATGCCTGCGCGCCCCCTGAACACCGAGATCCAGGGCGTGTTGTGGGACATGGACGGAACCCTGCTTGACACCGAGCCCCACTGGATGGCCGCCGAAGCGCGGCTCGTGGCCGAATTCGGCGGGCGGTGGAGCCACGAGCAGGCCCTGGAACTGGTCGGCAACGCACTTCCCGACGCCGCCGCCGCCCTGCAGCGCGCGGGGGTTGCCCTCACCGAGCGCGAGATCATCGACCGGCTCACCGCCGAGGTGGAGGCGGGGGTGGGCCGCCACGTCGACTGGCGCCCGGGCGCCCTGGAGCTGCTCGAGGCGCTGCACGCGGCGTCCATCCCCTGCGGACTGGTCACCATGTCCGAGGAACCGCTGGCGGCGCTCGTGCTCGAGCAGCTGCCCAAGAAATATTTCGCCTTCCGCGTCACCGGGGACATGGTCTCCCGCGGCAAGCCGCACCCCGAACCGTACCTGCTGGGCCTTCGCCTGTTGGGGGAGCACGTGGCGGAGCTGGAGCCCGCCCGGGTGATCGGGATCGAGGATTCGGCCCCCGGCATCGCCTCGGCCGCCGCCAGCGGCATCACCGCGGTGCTCGTGGAACACATCGCCCCGGTGCCCGACTCCGCCTCTTGGCAGCGCGTCGGCTCGCTTCTCGGGCTCGACGTCGATTCCCTGGGCGCGCTGGTGTCCACCGGGGTGCGCGCATGAGCGAACCTGCCACCAAGCGCGACGGGATCCCGCTGGGATCGTTCTTCGGGGTTCCCGTGTCCCTGGCCTGGTCCTGGTTCATCATCACCGGGCTCATCGTGATGGTCTTCGGGCCCACGGTGGCCCGATCCATGCCGGGACTGGGGGCCGGCGCCTACCTGGTGGCCTTCACCTATGCGGTGTTGCTGGCCTTCTCGGTGCTCATCCACGAACTCGCACACGCCCTGACGGCCAAGTCCTTCGGCTGGCCCGGGGCGCGGATCACCCTGAACCTGTGGGGCGGACACACCCAGTTCTCCTCCTTCAACGCCACCCCCGGCCGCTCGCTTGCCGTGGCCATGGCCGGCCCGGCCGCCAACTTCGTGATCGCCGGTGCCGGATACCTGCTGCTGCAACTCGTGGAGCCCACCGGGGTGGTCTTTCTCCTCTGGGACATCCTCATCTGGGCGAACCTGCTGGTCGCGATCTTCAACGTGCTTCCCGGCCTGCCGCTGGACGGCGGGCGCCTGGTCGAATCGGCGGTCTGGCGCTACACCGGCTCCCAGGACCGCGGCACCATTGCCGCCGGCTGGGCCGGACGGGTGCTGGTGGTGCTGGTCGTGGGCTGGTTCGTCATCGTCCCGCTGACCCGCAACGAGCCCCTGGACTTCCAGGTCCTCGTCGTCGCGATCCTGGTCGGCGGATTCATGTGGGTCGGGGCCTCGCAGGGCATCACGCACGCCAAGCTTCGCCTGCGCCTGCCGCTGGTCTCCGTGCGCGCTCTCATGGAACCCGCCACCGCGATCCGCCAGGACTCCACCCTGAAGGACGTCACCGCGCGCCTGGCCAGCCGCGGCGGACGGGTCATCCTCATCGACGGCGACGGCAACCCTGTCGCGGTGATCGACGAGGCGACGCTGCACGGCATCAATCCCACGCTGCTGGCCGAAACCCCTGCGCTTTCCGCGGCCCGGGCCCTGGACCCCGGGGCGGTGGTCAGCGCCAACGCCGACGGCAGGGCCCTGATCGGGTACCTGGCCACGCTGCAGGGCAGCGAATACGCGGTCATCGACGAATCCCATCGCCTGGTCGGGCTGCTATCCCAGGCCCGCATCGTCGCCGCCATCACCGGCAAGCCGCACTAACGCCGGCACCCCCGGAAGGCCGCGGCCCGCGCGGGGCACCACCACCGAACTTCACCATCAGCACAGGACCTAAGGACACAGAACCGAGTATGAGCGACATGCCAGCCACCCCCCACGGGGCCCAGAGCCGCCGCGGCCCCTTCCGCCCCGGAGACCGGGTCCAGCTCACCGACCAGAAGCGCCGGATCAGCACCATCACGCTGACCGAGGGCGGGGAGTTCCACACGCACAAGGGCGTGCTCTTCCACGATGCGCTGATCGGCGCCCCCGAGGGCTCCATCGTGGAGAACACCAACGAGGTCCGCTACCAGGCGCTGCGCCCGCTGTTGAAGGACTTTGTGCTCTCGATGCCGCGCGGCGCCACCGTGGTCTACCCCAAGGACGCGGCCCAGATCATCCAGATGGGCGACATCTACCCCGGCGCGCGCGTCGTGGAGGCAGGCGTCGGCTCCGGCGCCCTGTCGATGTCGCTGCTGCGCGCCGTGGGAGACCACGGCTACCTGCACTCCTTCGAGCGGCGCGAGGAATTCGCGGAGATCGCCCGCGGCAACGTGGACACCGTCTTCGGCGGCCCGCACCCGGCCTGGAACATCTCCATCGGCGACTTCCAGGAAAAGGTCCTCGAGACCGAGGAACCCGGCTCCGTGGACCGCGTGGTCCTGGACATGCTCTCGCCCTGGGAATGCGTCGACGCCGTCTCCACCGTGTTGGCCCCCGGCGGGGTCTGGGTCAACTACGTGGCCACCGTGACCCAGATGTCGCGCACCGTCGAGGCCATCCGCGCCACCGGCCTGTACACCGAGCCCGAGTCCTTCGAGACCATGGTCCGCGGCTGGCACGTCGAGGGCCTGGCAGTGCGCCCTGACCACCGCATGGTGGCGCACACCGCCTTCCTGATCACCTGCCGCCGGCTGGCCGACGGTGCCGTGGGCATCCCGGGCGCCAAGCGCGTGAAGGAGCACAGCTACTCCGCCGACGACCTGGCGACCTGGACCCGCTCGGAGACGCCGGAGGACTGGAACCACGAGGCCCTGGGGGAACGCGGGGTTTCCGCCCGCAAGCTGCGCCGCGCGGCCAAGGACGCCAAGTCGATGATCCAGCGCGGTTCCCTGCCCGGGGGCCAGGAATCGGACACCGAGACGGAAACCGACGGGGAAACCACCGCCCGGTAGCACACCGGCCCCGCCCGGGGAGGCGGCGGTCACATTTCCGCCATTGGGCGGCACCCGTGCATAGGATGGGAACAGCAGTGGCGTGTGCCGGTTCACCCCGGCACACGCGTTCCTCGAATTATGCGAAACGGGTGGAAAATGGGCGACGACACAGATCGCACACGGCTGGAGGGCCAGGTCACGGCCGCCGAGCGGCAGCTGAACGTGGTGCGGGACAAGAACCGCCTGCTCGACCGGCAGCTCGCCTCCGCGGGGGCCAACAACTCCCGCCTCGTCGCCATGCTCGAGCGCACCCGCGAGGAGATCCTGGCCCTGAAGTCGGGGCTCGAGAAGGACGGGGACACCCCCTTCAGCCACGGCACCATCGTGGAGCTCCACCCCCGCTCCCACCCCGTTCAGGGCGTGGCGATCTCCTCGACCGGCGTCCAGTCAGCCGACATCGTCCAGGGCGGACGCAAGCTGCGCGTGGGCATCTCCCCGCTGCTGGACTTCGCCAAGCTGGCCATCGGCCAGGACGTGCTGCTCAACGAATCCCTGGTCATCGTCGCCGGGCTCGGCTACGAGAAATCCGGCGAACTGGTCACCGTCAAGGAGGTCCTTGCAGACCACCGGGTGGTGGCCATGGGCAGGGCGGACGACCAGCGCGTCATCCGCCTGGCCGACCCGCTCACCAAGGACACCGTGCGCGTCGGGGACGTGCTGACCCTGGATTCGCGCACCGGACTGGGCCTGGAAAAGGTGCACCTGAGCGACATGCAGTCGCTGGTGCTCGAGGAGGTCCCGAACATCTCCTACGCCGACATCGGCGGGCTCAGCGACCAGATCGAGGCCATCCGCGACGCCGTCGAGTTGCCCTTCCTGCACCCGGACCTCTACCGCGAGCATGGGCTCACCGCGCCCAAGGGCATCCTGCTGTACGGCCCCCCGGGCTGCGGCAAGACGCTGATCGCCAAGGCGGTCGCGCACTCGCTGGCCGAACGCACCAACGAGCGCAACGGCGACACCGGCACCGCCAAGAGCTACTTCCTGAACATCAAGGGCCCCGAGCTTTTGGACAAGTACGTCGGGGAAACCGAACGCCACATCCGGTTGATCTTCTCCCGGGCCCGCGAAAAGGCCGCCGGCGGCAACCCCGTGGTGGTGTTCTTCGACGAGATGGACTCGCTCTTCCGCACCCGCGGCACCGGCATTTCCTCCGACGTGGAAACCACCATCGTCCCGCAGCTGCTGGCAGAGATCGACGGGGTCGAGCGGCTGGACAACGTCATCGTCATCGGCGCCTCAAACCGCGAGGACATGATCGACCCGGCCATCCTGCGCCCCGGGCGGCTGGACGTGAAGATCAAGATCCGCCGCCCCGATGCCCAGGGCGCCGCGGAGATCTTCGCCAAGTACCTCACCAGTGACCTGCCGCTGCACCCGGGGGACCTGGCCGAGCACGGCAACGACGCCGAGGCCTGCGTGCGCGCCATGATCCAGGCGACTGTCGATGCCATGTACTCCACCGGGGAACAGAACCAGTTCCTCGAGGTCACCTACGCCAACACCGAGACCGAGATCCTCTACTTCAAGGACTTCTCCTCCGGGGCGGTGATCCGCAACGTGGTGGACCGGGCCAAGAAGTCGGCCATCAAGGCGCTGCTCACCGGCCAGGAGCGCGGGCTGCGCATGGAGTACCTGCTCGAGGCGGTCGTGGAGGAATTCCACGAGCACGAGGACATGCCCAACACCACCAACCCCGACGACTGGGCGCGGATCTCCGGGCGCAAGGGCGAACGCATCACCTTCATCCGCACCATCGTGGCGGACAAGAACGGACGCGGCAAGACCCTGCAAGCACCCGGGGCCGACGAGACGGGGCAGTACCTGTGAGCGTGCACCGGGTCATGGGGCTGGAGACCGAGTACGGCGTGCTCGCCCCCTCCATGCCCGGGGCGAACGCGACCATGCTCTCGGCCCAGGTCATCAACTCCTACGCCGCCACCATCCGCGAGGCGCGCGGAAGGATCGCCGGGACCCACTGGGACTACACCGACGAGACCCCGCTGAACGACGCCCGCGGCTTCACCCAGCCGCGCGCCACCGCCGATCCCTCCCAGCTCACCGACGTGGAACCGGAGCTCGACGCCGAGCAGGTCGCGCTGGCCGGCGGCGACGTCACCATCGGCTCCACCCTCTACGAGAGCGGGGAGAACGACCACGAGGTGCTGATGAACATGGTGCTGGGCAACGGCGCCCGGCTCTACGTCGACCACGCGCACCCGGAGTATTCCTCCCCGGAGACCACCAACCCCTTCGACGCGGTGCTCTACGACCAGGCAGGGGACCACGTGGCCCTGGCCGCGGTGCGCCGCATCGAGTCGCTTGCAGGGGTGCCGGACGTGCACCTGTACAAGAACAACACCGACAACAAGTCGGTTTCCTACGGGGCGCACGAGAACTACCTGATGCCCCGGTCCGTGCCCTTCGACTCGATCGCCGCCGGGCTCATCCCGTTCTTCGTCACGCGCCAGGTCATCTGCGCCTCCGGGCGGGTGGGCCGCGGCATGCTGGGTTCGCACCCCGGGTTCCAGGTCTCCCAGCGCGCCGACTTCTTCGAGGCACAGATCGGGCTGGAAACCACCATCCGCCGCCCCATCATCAACACCCGCGACGAACCGCACGCGCACTGGGAGAAGTACCGCCGGCTGCACGTGATCATCGGGGATGCGAACCTCGGGCAGGTCTCCACGCTGCTGCGCACCGGCACCACCGCCCTGGTGCTCTCGATGATCGAGGCCGGCACCGCCCCGGCGATCGAGCTGCGCGACCCTGTCGCTGCCCTGCAGGCCATCAGCCACGACCCCACGCTGAAGACGACGGTCGAGCTGATGGACGGACGGCGGCTCACCGCCCTGGAAATCCAGTGGATCTATGCGGAGGCCGCCGCCGAGCACAGCGGGGCCACCGACGCCGCCGACGAGGCCACGGTGGAGATCCAACGGCGCTGGGAGGAAACCCTCCAGCTGCTTGAAACCGACATCCTGGCCGCCGCCTCCACGGTTGACTGGGTGGCCAAGTACAAGCTCATGACCGCCTACGCCCAGCGCCATTCCGTGGACTTCACCGACCCGCGGATCGCGCTGATGGACCTGCAATGGGCTGACATCCGCCCGGAAAAGGGGCTCTACCACCGGCTGGCCGCGCGCGGGCTGATGGAAACGCTCTACTCCCCGGAGCAGATCGCCCGGGCCGCGACGAACCCGCCGACCGACACCCGCGCCTATTTCCGCGGACGGGTGCTCAGCCAGTACCCCGAGCACGTGGTCGCCGCCAGCTGGGACTCGGTGTCCTTCACCGTGCCCGGGGCGCGCAAGCTCGAACGCATCGCCACCCTGGAGCCCCTGCGCGGCACCAAGGCCCTGGTCGGGGACCTGCTGGATGCGCAATTGTCGATTCACGAGTTCATCGCCACGCTGCGGAGCTAAAACCCCTACCCAGTGGCAAGATGGAAGTACCAGCGAAAACAGGGCCGGGCACCGCAGCGAATGCGTCCGGCGCGCGAGACACGGAAAAGAGCGGGACGGCAATGACACAGGAACAGCACTCGGGACAACGCCGCGAGGACACCGGGGCCCAGGAGACCGAGCAGGAAGTTGCCGCCGCGGCCGGCCAGGATGCAGGGGTCGATGACCTGCTCGACGAGATCGACGGGGTGCTGGAGCGCAACGCCGAGGAATTCGTGCGCGGCTTCGTGCAAAAGGGCGGCCAGTGATCGAGCTCGGTCCCGGTCCCTCCTTCATGGAGTACCTGAACCGGGACCGGCCAGACCTCCTGCCCGGGGCCCAGGTGACGGCCCCCGCACCTGCGGGAGCCGCGGGTCAGGTGCCGCACGGCACCACCATCGTCTCCCTGTCCTACACCGATGGCATCGTCATGGCGGGGGACCGGCGCGCGACCATGGGCAACGTCATTGCCAGCCGCCGCATCGAGAAGGTCTTCGAGACCGACAGGTTCTCGGTGGTCGGCATCGCCGGCGCCGCCGGGGTCGCGATCGACATCGCCAAGCTCTTCCGCGTCGAGCTGGAGCACTACGAGAAGATCGAGGGCACCCGGCTCTCGCTGGACGGCAAGGCCAACCGCCTGGCCTCGATGATCCGCGCCAACCTGGCCCTCGCCATGCAGGGCATGAGCGTCATCCCCCTCTTTGCCGGCTACGACACGCTCGCGCAGACCGGGCGGATCTTCTCCTTCGACATCACCGGCGGGCTCTACGAGGAGGTGGAGCACCATTCGATCGGTTCCGGCTCCCCGTACGCCAGGGGCGCATTGAAGAAACTCTGGCAGCCCGGGATGGATGCCACGGCCGCCGTGCGGGTCGCCGTGGAGGCGCTCTACGACGCCGCCGACGACGACTCGGCCACCGGGGGACCGGATGCCGTGCGCAAGCTGTGGCCCGTCGTCTACACCGTGGACTCCACCGGGGCCCACCGCGTCGAGGAGGCGATCCTCGCCGAGATGGCGACCGAGATCATTGCTGCACGGACCGCCAGCGGGAAGGAAGCCTAGATGAGCGCGCAATACTACGTTTCACCCGAGCAACTCATGAAGGACCGGGCGGATTTCGCCCGGAAGGGGATCGCCCGGGGACGTGCGGTCATCGTGGCATCGTGCGCCGACGGGATCGCGCTGATCGCGGAGAACCCCTCGGGCTCGCTGCACAAGATCGGGGAGATCTACGATCGCATCGCCTTCGCCGCGGTGGGCAAGTACAACGAGTTCGAGTCCCTGCGGCAGGCCGGGGTGCGCTATGCCGACACCCGCGGCTATTCCTACTCCCGGCACGACGTGACGGGCCGCGGCCTGGCCAGCGTCTACGCCCAGTCCCTGGGCGCCGTGTTCACCGCCGAGGCCAAGCCCTTCGAGGTGGAACTCGCCGTGCTGGAACTGGGTGCAACCCCCGGGCAGGACACCTTGTTCTCGCTGAACTTCGACGGGTCGATCGCCGAGCAGCCCGGGCACATCATCATGGGCGGTGACACCCCGGCGCTGCGCGCGGCCTGGAACGGGTACTGGGCGAACAAGGACCTGGCCGCCGCCGGGACCGACGAGGTCATCCGCGCCGCTGCCCTGGTGCTGCCCGGGGTCGGGGACAGCCCCGACGACGCCCGGCTGCTGGAGGTCGCGGTGCTCGAACGCGTCATTTCCTCCGGCTCGCACCGCCATTTCCGCCGTCTCGACACCCCCACCATTGCCCGGTTCCTGGGCGCAGGGAAGTAGGCCCGCATGGACCGCAGAATCTATGGCATCGAGACCGAATACGGGATCAACTACTCGGACCCCGATGGCCGCCCGCTCACGCCGGAGGAATCCGCCCGCTACCTCTTCCGCCGGGTGGTGGCGTGGGGGCGCAGCTCCAATGTCTTCCTCACCAACGGCTCCAGGCTGTACCTCGACGTCGGCTCGCACCCCGAATACGCCACGGCCGAGTGCGACGAGCTCACCCAACTGATCGCCCACGACCGGGCAGGGGAGTCGATCCTCAACGACCTGGTGGCCAGCGCCGAGGAGCGGATGGCCGCCGACGGCTTCAACGGCCGTCTCTACCTGTTCAAGAACAACACCGACACCGCCGGGAACTCCTACGGCTGCCACGAGAACTTCCTGATCCCGCGCAAGCTCGAGTTCGCCAGGCTCGCAGAGATCTTGATCCCGTTCCTTGTCACCCGTCAGCTGATCGCCGGGGCCGGCAAGATCGTGAACATCGACGGCGAACCCCTGTACGCCTTCTCCCAGCGCGCCGACCATGTGTGGGAGGGCGTCTCCTCGGCCACCACCCGCTCGCGGCCCATCATCAACACCCGAGACGAGCCGCATGCCGACGCCGAGTACTTCCGCCGCCTGCACGTGATCGTGGGGGACTCGAACATGTCCGAGACCACCCAGCTGGTGAAGCTCGGCGCGACGGACTTGATGCTGCGGATCATCGAGTCGGGAAAGATCATGGAGGACCTGCGTCTGGAGAACCCGATCCGGTCCATCCGCGAGATCTCCCACGACTTCAACGGCAGCACCGTGGTCAAGCTCGCCAACGGCAAACAGCTCACCGCGCTGGCGCTCCAGCGCCGCTTCCTGGCGCTGGCCACAGACTTCGTTGCCCGCGAGGGGGCGCACCACGAGCAGGTGCCGGCGGTGCTGGATCTGTGGACCCGCACCCTGGACGCGGTCGAGTCGGGGAACTTCTCGGGGATCGACACGGAAATCGACTGGGCCATCAAGCACAAGCTGATCAATTCCTACGCCAATCGTCACCAACTGGACCTGGGAGCACAGCGCCTGGCACAACTGGATCTGACCTATCACGACATCGACACCAAGCGCGGGATCTTCCATCTGCTGGCAGCCCGGGGCAGGGTGGCTTCGGTGGTGGATCCGGCGGAAATCGCCTTCGCCGTGGACAACCCGCCGCAAAGCACGCGGGCCAAATTGCGCGGCGACTTTGTCCGGGCCGCCAAGAATGCCGAGCGGGACTTCACGGTGGACTGGGTGCACTTGAAACTCAACGACCACCCGGGGCAAACGGTGCTGTGCAAGGACCCCTTCGCCAACGAGGACCCGCGGGTTGATGCGCTCATTTCCGCCATGGGCGGGCAACCCTAAAGGGGCCCGTTTCAGCGTGCAATAAGGAGATTCACAGTTTCGGCCTTTAAGCTTGCTGTAGACAGTCTCGAAGGCTCACCAATCGCTGTGGGTGTTTCCAGTCCCAAAATCCCCAACTGAAAGTTGATTTCGTGCGCAAAGTAATGGCACTTGTTGCAACGGCCTCGTTGCTGCTGGTGACGGCCTGTGGTTCGACCACCGCGGCGTCCAGCGGTGAGATTGCCCCCCTGGAATCGATCAAGGTCACCCCGGGCGCGGATGACTCCTCGGATCCGACCGTCACCTTCGACACCCCGCTGGTTGCCACCGCGACCGGAGCCAAGGTCATCGTTGATGGCAAGGGCGAGGCGATCAAGGAAAACCAGAACATCAAGTTCAAGTCCATTGCCTACAAGGCAGCGGATGCGAGCCTGCTCGGATCGGGCTTTGCCGGGGAACCGGTCACCTTGCCGACCAATGAGGAATTCAAGGCCCAGCTTCCGGCGCTTTATGAAACCCTCATGCAGGCCAAGGTCGGCTCATGGGTAGCCATGGTCGAGCCCGCAGCCGAGGCAGCACCGGCCGAAGGCGCATCGCCCTCGGCAAGCCCCAACGAGGCAAAGGCCGAAACCGTGGTTGTGATCAAGGTCGTGGCCACCGAGCCGATCCCCGAGGCATCCAAGAAGCTCGGTGCCGATGAGGTCAAGAAGCTCAAGGACGAAGCTTCGCTGCCCACCTTCGAGATGAAGGATTCCAAGCCGGCCATCACCATCCCCAAGGACAAGGATGTTCCGGCCGGCTTGGTCGTTGACATCGTCAAGGAAGGAACCGGCAAGGTCGCCACCGCCACCTCGGACGTCTCGGCCAACTACACCGGCGTCCGCTGGGAAGACGGTAAGCAGTTCGATTCAAGCTACGACCGTGGCGAGGCCTCCGACTTCAACCTGTCCGGCGTCATTCCCGGCTGGACGCAGGGCCTGGAAGGCTTGAAGGCAGGCACCCAGGTCATGTTGACGATTCCGACCGACCTGGCCTACGCCGGGAGCGCCGGAGCCCCGGAAGGCCCGTTGGTCTTCTTTGTTGAACTCAAGGAAGTAAAGTAGCTAGAAGCTTTTAGCAAACAACCGAAGGGATTCCACCATGTCTTTTGGACAGCGTGAATACGACCGCACCAAGCCGGAGATCGAATTTCCGGGCACCGACGCTCCGACCGCGCTGAAGATCGAGGACATCGCCGTTGGCGATGGCGCCGAGGTCGTTCCGGGCTCGAACATCTCGGCCCACTACGTCGGTGTGGCCTGGTCCACCGGCGAGGAGTTCGACTCCTCCTGGGGCCGCGGCACCCCGCTGGACTTCCGCGCCGGTGTCGGCCAGGTAATCCAGGGCTGGGACCAGGGCCTGATCGGGATGAAGGTCGGCGGCCGCCGCCGCCTGGACATCCCCTCGGAGATGGCCTACGGTTCCCGCGGTGCCGGTGGAGCCATCGGCCCGAACGAAGCGCTGATCTTCGTTGTGGACCTGGTGGCCGTGCGCTAAGCACCGCAATACGCATTTGGCCGTGTTTTCCCAAGTTAAACCGGGAGAACGCGGCCAAAGGTCGTTAATGCGGCGTTGCATTGGTCCGGGTTCGATGCCACGGGGTAATCTTGCGAACGTGGCTCAAAATAATTCCGGCGGTCCTTCCCGTGCCGAGAAACTCGTCAGTCTCACCTATGCGTTGATCAACACCCCGCATGGATTTTCCAAGCGCGAACTCCGCAAGATCGTCGATGACTACCAGTCGCTGAGCGACGCCGCCTTCGACCGGAAGTTCGACAGGGACAAGAAGGACCTGCGTGAGATGGGCGTGCCGGTGAAGACCCTGGGCACGGGCTCCGAGGAACGCTACCTGATTACCCCGGCGAGCTACAGGTTGCCCGAGGTGAGTTTCAGTACCGAGGAGGCCGCCGTGCTGGGCCTTGCGGCGCAGCTGTGGAAGGACACCGATCTGGAATCCTCTGCCGCCCGGGCCACCGGCCGGCTGTCGGCCGGGCTGGAGGACACCGGCAGCGGGGTACGGTTCACCGAGTACGTCCCGCGCCTGCATGCCGCCGGCCCGGCATTTGCCGCCTGCCTTGAAGCGGTCTGGGCACACCAGGTGCTCTCCTTCGACTACTTGGATGCCCAGGGACGTGCCAGCGGGCGCACCGTCGATGCCTGGGGGATCGGTTCGCGCTTCGGCTACTGGTACCTGGTCGGTCTCGACCAGGACCGCCAGGACGTGCGGATGTTCCGCCTGACCCGGATCCTCAGTGACATCCGCACCGGCCAGCCGCACTCCTCGCGTCCCGCCGGATTCTCCATGGCGGAGACCCTGGGCCGGCTGGATCCCGACATTGCCGGCGAAACGGCCCGGATTTCGGTGGCCAAGGATTCCGGCTGGGCACTGCGCTCCCGGGCGCAATCCATTACACCGGGCGATGGCCACGATGTAGTCATGCTGCAATTCCACGACCTCATGGGGCTGGCGGCCGATGTGGCGAAGCTGGGGGCTGAGGCCCACGTGCTGGAACCTGCGCCCCTGGCAACGGCGGTGCGCCGCAGGCTGGAGGGGGCACTGGCAGCGCAACAGGCCACGGTTCCCGACTACAAACTCAGCAAGCGCCGCAATGCAGGGCGCCCGCCGTCCACCGAGGCCGTGGCCCGAAACCTCGACATCATTTCCTATGTGGCCAAGTTCGGTTCACCCACCGTTGAGCAAACGGCCACCCACTTCGGGTTGACTGAAAAGCAGCTGTTGGCCCACCTGCAAACGATCATGATGTGCGGGGTGCCAAACGGGCTGCCGGATGAACTGATCGACGTGGAATGGGAGGCGGGAACCATCAGCATCAACAATGCCGAGGCCCTGAATTCCCCCATCCGGCTCAGCCTGACGGAGGCCGCCACGATGCTGGCTGGCCTGGCATCCCTGCGCGGGCTTCCGGACTTTGAACATGCGGGGGCGGTCGACGCGGCCTATGGCAAGCTGCAGGCCGCCGCGGTGGGGTTCGAGGGCCTCGAATCGGTGTTGTCCATCGCGCTGCGCTCAACCGAGGAGAACGAGATCTATGCAACCCTGGTGCGGGCGATCCGCGAGCACCAGGTGGTCGAGCTGAACTACTACAGCGCCTCCAGCGACGCGTTGGGCCTCAGGCAGGTTGAGCCCATCCGGCTCGTCGAGAATGCCGGCCGGCAGTATTTGCGTGCGTTCTCGGTGCCCAACAACGAAATCCGGAGTTTCCGCATCGATCGGATCCAGTCGGCGGCCTTCAGCGGACAGGGCTTCACCCTCGATCCGCGCCGGCACGATGACCAGGACGATATCTTCTTCACCCCCAGCCCCACCGACGAGCTCGTTGTCCTGGGATTCGGGCCGCGCCTGGCTTCGCTGGTGGATGAATATTCCCCGGAGCAGTGGGCCAAGGGTGCGGACGAGAACATCGCAGAGATCCGGATGACCTCCACATCCGCCATCCCGGGGATGGTCGCCTACCACGGCGGGGATCTGCGGGTCATCGAACCGACCTCGTTGCGCACCGAGGTCGAGGCTTGGCTCCGTGCGGCAGTGCCCGGCCTGGAGGTGAAGTAGCGATGTTGCCTTGGTGGTTTTGGCTGTTGCTGTGGATCGTGCTCGCGCTGGGCACGCTGTTGTTCCTTGTCCTGGCAGGAATCCGGCTCTTTCGCGGTTCCATAGCCCTGGTCCGTGAGGCCGGAGATGCCATGGATCGGGTGGGGTCTTCGATGGATGCGGATCCCGAACCGCGCGAGTACCCCGAGGTGACGGAGCGTACTCCGGCGGGCATTGCTGCCCTTTTCCAGGATCCTGACGAAGCCCGCGAGGCGCACGAAGCCGGAAAATTGCGCCGTTCCATCGCCCGGCGCAATGCGCGCATTGAGCGCAAGACCCTGCGAGGACAACCCCAGCGCGTGGGCGACCTCGAACTGTTCTGACTGTAGACTTAACACGATTGAAAGGTAGGTTCCCCATGGGTGGAATCCAAGGATGGCATCTGGTCATCATCGTAATTTTGGCACTCCTGTTGTTCGGTGCCCCGAAGCTTCCAGGTCTGGCGCGCTCCGTTGGCCAGTCCCTGCGTATCTTCAAGTCAGAGGTCCGTCAGATGAAGGACGATGAGAAGGCTCCTGCGGCCGGCGAAGAAACCGTCGAGGGCAAGATCGTTGATCCCGACCGTCGTGAGAACAACGCCTAATCTTTCGTGAGCGAACAAGAAGTGAACTCCAAAAAGGGGCGGAAGACCAATCCCGAGGGCCGCATGGCCCTGAAGGCCCACCTGGTTGAGGCCAGGAACCGTCTCTTCATTTCGCTGATAGCCCTTGTCCTGGGAACGGTCGGCGGATTCTTTCTCTATGACGAGGTTCTTGGGCTGATCATCGCCCCGGTGCGCGCATACGGTGGGGAAGTCAACTTCACCTCGGTCATGGCGCCCTTCGACATCATGCTCAAGACCTCGTTGCTCTTGGGGCTGGTGTTCTCGGCACCGATCTGGATCTATCAGCTCTGGGCCTTCATCGTTCCGGGGCTGAAGAAGAAGGAACGCAACACGGCAATCGCGTTCGCCGCGGCGGCGGCTCCGCTCTTTGTCTTGGGCGTCGGGATGGCCTACTGGGTCCTGCCCCATGCGTTGAAGTTCTTTATCTCGTTGACCCCGGAAAACGCCCAGTCCTGGCTGACGACCGACACCTACCTGCCGTTCGTGTTCCGGCTCCTGATCGCCTTCGGGCTGGCCATGCTGGCACCGGTGCTGATGGTCGGGTTGAACTTGGTCGGTGTGCTGAAGGCCAAGTTGATCCTGCGGCACTGGCGCATCTCCGTCTTCCTCATCGCGCTTGTGGCCGCCATGGCGGCGCCGGGCGGCGACGCGATCACCATGTTTGCATTGGCCGGACCGTTGTTCGTGACCTTTGCCGGGGCAACACTGATTTGCCACTTGAATGACCGCAAGCGCGACAAAAAGCGGGCCCAGCTTGAGGCCGAGAACGCCGCCAGTGCCGGCGAGGGATCCATCATTCCCGATTCGCCGGATCTTCCCTAGGAACCCCGTGTCCTCAAGTACGGACACGGGCGCACCTACTACCCTCCTGAAAGGGGTCGCAGCGTGAGCATGCCGGCCGAGCGATATGACGCAGCCAAGGAACAAACACAGGGGAGCGAAACCGGGCTTCCCGAGTTCCGTGCCACCCTGGGTTTCGACCTTGATCCCTTCCAAGAGGAAGCATGCCGGGCCGTGGCCTCGGGGTCCGGGGTCCTGGTTGCCGCCCCCACCGGCGCAGGAAAGACGGTGGTGGGGGAGTTCGCCATTTTCCAGGCACTCCGCTCCGGCCGCAAGGCTTTCTACACGACCCCCATCAAGGCGCTCAGCAACCAAAAGTACAGCGACCTTGTGGCCACCTACGGTGCCGAACGCGTGGGGCTGCTCACCGGTGACATGACCATCAACGGCGAGGCCGAGATCGTGGTGATGACCACCGAGGTCCTACGCAACATGTTGTACGCGGATTCGGACACCCTGGATTCCCTGGGCTACGTCGTCATGGACGAGGTCCACTACCTGGCGGACAAGTTCCGCGGCGCGGTGTGGGAAGAGGTCATCATCCACCTGCGCGAGGATGTCCAGGTCATCTCGCTTTCCGCCACGGTGTCCAACGCCGAGGAATTCGGCGGCTGGCTCGATGCCGTGCGCGGGGATACCCGCATCATCGTCTCCGAGCACCGTCCCATCCCACTCTTCCAGCAAGTGATGGTCGGCGGCCGGCTCCTTGACCTGTTCGCCGAGGACGTCTCCTTCGACCAGGTCGCGGATGCCCCGGAGCGCGTGGCGGAGGTCAACCCCGAGCTCACCAAAATGGCCCATCGGGGCCTGACCGGCTCCCGGGGCCGCGTGCAGCGCGGCCGTGGACGCCGCGGTGGCGGGGGAGGAACCTGGGGGGAGAAGGGCGAGCAGCTCAGCACCCGCGTCTCGCGGCCGGACATGATCATGGCGCTGGACCGTGCAGGCTTGCTGCCCTCGCTGGTCTTCATCTTTTCCCGCAACGGCTGTGACGCCGCCGTGGCCCAGTGCGTGCGTTCGGGGCTGTCCCTGACCACCATTGCCGAGGCCACCGAAATCGAACAGACCATTGACTTGGTCGCCCACAAGCTCCCGCCGGACGACCTCGAGGTGCTGGGATTCTGGCCCTGGCGCGAGGGACTCATGCGCGGCTTCGCAGCCCACCATGCAGGGCTGCTGCCGATCTTCAAGGAAGTCGTCGAAGACCTCTTTGTCCGCGGCCTGGTCAAGGCCGTCTTCGCGACCGAAACGCTGGCCCTGGGCGTTAACATGCCGGCCCGGTCGGTCGTCATGGAAAAGCTTGAGAAGTTCAACGGCGAATCGCACGTGGCCGTCACGGCGGGGGAGTACACCCAGCTGACCGGCCGCGCCGGACGCCGGGGCATCGACGTCGAGGGCCACGCCGTGGTGCTGTGGCAGCAGGACACCGACCCCGCGGCGATTGCCGGACTCGCCTCCAAGCGGACCTACCCGTTGAACTCGAGTTTCCGCCCCACGTACAACATGTCGCTGAACCTGACCTCTCAATTCGGCCGGGAACGTGCCCGCGGCATCCTGGAAACCTCCTTCGCCCAGTTCCAGGCCGACCGTTCAGTGGTCGGCATGGCACGCCAGGTGCGTTCCCGCGAGGAGTCCCTGGCCGGTTACGCCAAGTCGATGACCTGCCACCTTGGGAATTTCACCGAGTACGCGGCTCTGCGTGAGGAGCTGTCGGTGGCGGAGAAGGACGCCTCGAAAACCATTTCGCGGCTGCGCCGCGCAGCGTCGACCGAATCCCTGGAAACCCTGGCACGGGGGGACATCATCGAGATCCACGGCGCCCGCAAGCTGGGCCGCTGCGTTGTCATCGAGCTGGACAACTCGTGGCACGACCCGCGCCCCACGGTCCTGACCGAAGACAAGCACGTCCGGCGCGTCGGGGTCCAGGACCTCAACGGCCCGGTCGAGGTTATTTCCCAGATCCGGATCCCCAAGGGGTTCACCGGCCGCAGTCCCAAGGAGCGAAGGGACCTGGCTGCGTCGCTGCATAACGCGCTGACCGAGTCCCGCCCACCCCGCAGTGACGCCCCCGGGTTCAACTTCACCGGCAGCGACGAGCAGGAAGCACGCATCGCCGGGTTGCGCGCCGCGCTCAAGGCCCACCCGTGCCATGCATGCCCCGAGCGCGAGGACCATGCCCGCTGGGGCGAGCGCCATTCGAAGCTACTGCGCGACACCAACAAGCTGCGCTCCCAGATCAGCGGCCGCACCAATACCATTTCGAAGACGTTCGACCGGGTCGCCAAGGTGCTGGAGGACTTCGAGTACCTCGTGCCCGCCTCCAACGACCTGGGCCAGGCCCAAATCACCGAGGCCGGGCAGCGGTTGCGACGCATCTATGGCGAACGCGACCTGCTGACCTCCCTGGTCATGGAAACCGGGGCCATGAACGAGATGACCGCCGAGGAACTGGCCGGGTTCATTTCCGCCCTGGTGTTCCAGGCGCGTCGCGAGGACCACGGACCCGATCCGCGCATGCCATCCGCGAAGGTGCAGATCGCCTGGGAGACCTCGGTGAACCTGTGGTCGCGCCTCTCGGACGCGGAGGCAAACGCCGGCCTGCCCGAGACCGCGGCACCGGATTCCGGGCTGATCTGGCCGATCTACAAGTGGGCCCGGGGCTCGGATTTGCGCGAGTGCCTCCGCGGCACCGACCTGGCCGGCGGCGATTTTGTCCGGTGGGCCAAGCAAGTCATTGACGTGCTGGACCAACTGGCCAAGATCCCTGACCTGAACACCGGCCTGGCCCGTTCCTGCAACCAGGCGGTGCAACGGATCCGCCGCGGGGTCGTCGCTTATTCAAACGTCGTCGACTGAGTCCCGCCACTGCGGGACCCGGCACGTCACGGGCAGGATTGAAGGACGCCGACACATCGGGCGTGCTTGAGAAAAGTAAAGGTAAACAATGTCTCTTGAGATGTACCGCAATGGCTCCATCTATTCCCCGGCCGACCCCTTTGCCACGGCAATGCTGGTCGAGGACGGCACGGTGGCCTGGATCGGCACCGAAGCCGCGGCAGGCGCCCTGCTGGACGCGCGGATGACCGAGGTCGATTTGCAAGGTGCGCTCATCACCCCGGCCTTTGTGGACTCGCATGTCCACCTGGCCTCGCTGGGTGCCAGGCTCAAGGGCCTGGACCTGGGTGCCACCCGAAGCGCCGCGGAGGTGCTCGAAGCTGTTGCCGAGGCCGCGGCAACCACCGCCGGGACCATCCTCGGGGCAGGGTGGGACGAGTCGACCTTCGGCACCGGCACCTTGCCCACCGCCGAGGAGCTGCAACAAGCCGCCCCCGACCGCGAGGTCTACCTGGCGCGTGTCGACGTGCACTCGGCCCTCGTCAGTCCCAGGCTCGCACACCGGGTTGGCCTCGTGGAAGGTCCAGAATACGCCGATGGCCTCGTCCGCGGGACTTCCCATGAGCTTGTACGGATCGCGGTCCTCGCCAATGACCCGGGCGCGAACACCGAAAACCGCAATCGTGCCCTGCAGCACCTGGCGGCCACCGGGCACGGGACCGTTGTGGAGATGGCCGCCGAACACATCTCCGGACGCGCCGATCTCGAGGCGCTGCTGGCCCGCACTGACGCCGAAAAGGCAGCCACCCCCGAGATCTACGCCTACTGGGGCCAGGCGGTGGGCACGGAAGACGAGGCCCGCACGCTCCTGGCCTCCTTCAACTCTGCCTCCGTGGTCGGCCTGGGCGGCGACCTGAACATCGACGGCTCGATCGGTTCCCGCACCGCCTTGCTGCGCGCCGACTACTCCGACGCCGCGGGGGAGCGGGGAACCGCCTACCTGGACGTTGACCAGATCAGTGCCCACGTCGCGGCCTGTTCGCTGGCCGGCATCCAGGCTTCCTTCCACGTCATCGGGGATGCCGGGCTGGACCTGGCGCTGGAGGGCTTTGCCAGGGCCGCCGAATCCGTTGGCCTTGCCAAGGTCCAGGCCGGCAGGCACCGCCTGGAACACGTGGAAATGGTCGACGATGCCGCGCGAGCCCAAATGCTCTCCTTCGCGCTGACCGCATCGATGCAACCGAGCTTCGATGCCGCATGGGGCGGCCCGGGCGGCCTCTACGAGCAGCGGCTCGGCGGCTCCCGCGCCGCCGCCATGAATGGCGTGGGACAATTCCTGGCTGCGGGTGTTCCCGTCGTCGTTGGATCCGATGCACCTGTCACCTCGGTGAGCCCGTGGACCACGGTCAAGGCCTGCCTGGAGCTCAGCGATCCGCAGGCACGGATTTCGGCCAGGGCCGCATTCATGGCCCACACCCGTTCCGGCTTCCGGGCCCTTGGTGCGCCGAATCCCATGGCGGGCCAGTTGGTCAACGGCGCCGAAGCCACCTTCGCAATCTGGGATGCTTCCCAGCTGTCGGTGCAGACCCCGGACCTCCGTGTTTCTTCCTGGAGCACCGACGCCCGCGCCGGGACTCCCATGCTCCCGGTGTTGGAGGAGGAGTTGCCCAATTGCCTCCGCACCGTACGTGCCGGGCACGTACTCTTCGATGCGCTCGGCGTGTCCTAGAATCATCTTTTCCGCCGGGGGCGGACTCAGACGATCCGTCCTTTGGCAAGGGTTGAAACAAAGTATTGCAACTTGATTTGTTTAATTTCCGGCAAAGCGCGCCAACCCGCGATTTATCGGTTGACTTGAGTAGATTCAAGAAGCCAGTGGTCCGGAAACGGTTGACAGTTAAAAACTGGACGGTAGGCTTGAACCAATGTCTGATCCTTCGATCCGGCTTACCGGCATTCCGGTGCGCAAGAACAAATCGACCCCGTAGGCACTAGATAACACCTGTCCCGCCGCACGCCGGCGGGACGGGACGGACCGAAGCCAGCGGGGTCGATTTGTGTCCGGGGCCAGAACCGAAGCGTCTTGCGCATCACACGGCGAGGATCCGGGTTTCACGAGGGCGGTTGCGTATAATTGAGCACTGACCCCACCCGATCCCCGAAACCAGTCGCAGCGGGTTCCCGCCTAGCGGCAAATTGGCACTCGGCCCCAGCGGCCCTCTTCCGCGGATCATTCCATCAGCAGAAAGGGACTGCCGCGTGCGCGTAGTCACGATCATTCCGACTTACAACGAGCTTGAATCGCTACCCATCACCGTGGGCCGTTTGCGTGCCGCAGTGCCCGATTCGGATGTCTTGATTGTTGACGACAATTCCCCCGACGGCACCGGCGACCTCGCCGATAAGATGGCCGCCGACGACAAGGCCATTCACGTCATGCACCGCACGGGCAAGGCCGGCCTGGGTGCCGCCTACCTGGCGGGCTTCCGCTGGGCCCTGGACGCCGGCTATGACGTGCTCGTGGAAATGGATGCCGACGGCTCCCACAAGCCGGAACAGCTTCCGCTGCTTCTGGCCGAGATCCCCAAGGGCGCGGACCTGGTCATTGGTTCCCGCTGGGTCAAGGGCGGCTCGGTCGTGAACTGGCCGCTGCACCGCAAGATGATTTCACGCGTGGGCAGCTTCTACTCGCGCACCATGCTCGGGGTAAACCTGCGGGACATCACCGCCGGCTACCGCGCCTTCCGCCGCGAAACCCTCGAGGCCCTGGATTTCAACGCCGTCGAGTCCGTGGGCTACGGCTTCCAGGTCGACATGACCTTCCGCGTTGCCCAGCTGGGCAAGAAGATCGTCGAGGTTCCGATCACCTTCGTGGAGCGCGAACTTGGCGTCTCGAAGATGAGCGGAAACATCGTCATTGAGGCCATGTTGAACGTGACCAAGTGGGGACTAAGCGCCCGCTGGAAGAAGCTCACCGGCCGCAAGTAGTGTCCGGGATGCCCTGAAAAGCATCCGGAAATGGCGAGGGCCCGAATGGATTTTCCATTCGGGCCCTCGCCATTTGTGAAACCAGGGGGTCGTTATCCCTTGAGCGCTGCCTGGGCTGCACCACGGGTGGTGCGCAACTTATCCAGGCGATCCTTCAGGATCGTTTCCAGTTCATCAACGGAGCGGCGCTCGAGGAGCATGTCCCAGTGGGTACGCACCGGCTTCTCGTTGGATTCCTCCGGCTCTGCTTCGCCATTGACCAGCTTGGCAAGCTTGCCGGTCTTGGAAGTCCAGGTTGCCGGGATGTCTGCCTCGGCGGCAAAAATCACGAACACCTGCTCGCCGTCTTCGCAACGATATTCAACGCGCTGGCGCGCTGCTGGCTCGACGCCAGCCTCAGTTTCCATGCTCTGTGCGCCAAGGCGCATTCCTCGCAGGCTGCGATCGCTCATATTGTCTCCCTACTGCGATTACATACGGGTTAGGCTACCGATTTCAACGTCCCGGTTCACCGTAAAATTCCCGCGGGGCGCAAGTCTCGAAGTTTCTATTATACGGCCCCGACGCGAATTCGGGCGGGTGGCCTCGATAAAGAGGCCGCCCGCCCGATTTGCTTCGTCGGAAGCACGTTGTTACATCAGGGTAGTACTCGTGCTTTCCGGCTTGTCGTCGCCCGCACCTTCGGTGAAGTTGCCCAGGGCCCCGCCGATGCCCTTCAGCGCCTCGCCAACCTCGCTGGGGATGATCCACAGCTTGTTGGAGGAGCCCTCGGCCAGCTTCGGCAAGATCTGCAGGTACTGGTAGGCCAGCAACTTCTGGTCAGGCTTGCCGGCGTGGATCGCGTCGAAGACCTTCTGGATGGCTGCCGACTCGCCGTCGGCGCGCAGGATGGCAGCCTTGGCATCACCCTCGGCCTTGAGGATGGATGCCTGGCGCTGGCCTTCGGCGGTCAGGATGGCGGACTGCTTGGTGCCCTCGGCCGTGAGGATCGCGGCACGGCGGTCACGTTCGGCACGCATCTGCTTCTCCATGGAATCCTGGATCGACAGCGGTGGATCGATGGCCTTGAGCTCAACACGGGAGACACGGATGCCCCACTTGCCGGTGGCCTCGTCGAGGACGCCACGAAGCTGGCCATTGATCTGGTCGCGGCTGGTGAGCGCTTCTTCGAGGTTCAGGCCGCCGACGACGTTACGCAGCGTGGTGGTGGTCAGCTGCTCCACCGCCATGATGTAGTTGGCGATTTCGTAGGTCGCCGCGCGTGGCTCGGTGATCTGGAAATACACGACCGTGTCAATGGAGACCACCAGGTTGTCCTCGGTGATCACTGGCTGCGGCGGGAAGCTCACAACCTGTTCGCGAAGGTCCAGCATGGGAAGCAAGCGATCGACAAACGGGATCAAGATCGTCAGCCCGGGAAGCAGGGTGCGGTGGTACTTGCCCAGTCGCTCCACGATCCCGGCCCGCGCCTGCGGCACGATGCGCACTGAGCGCAGCAGAACGATGATCACGAAGATTGCCAGTACTACCAGGACGACCGTTAGGCCAAGACCCGATGTTTGCATCTCTTCTCTCTTTCGTTGGGGCGCCGTGTTTCGGACGCCGAAAAATCTTTCGTTAGGTCCTTAGTCCAGGCCGGGTATCTTGGTCCGCAATGTGATGTAGGCGGTTGCCCCGTCGATGCGGACCACCGAACCGTAGGTCCCCGGCTGCAGGGCAACCTCGTCCTCGGTGCGTGCCGACCAGGTTTCCCCGCCGATCTTGGCCCGTCCGTTCATCCTGGAAGTGGGTTCCAGGACCAGCGCGTCCTCGCCAATGAGTCGATCGACATTGGTACGCAGCCCCTCGGGATCCTTGCGCAGATGTCGCAGCGCGATGGGACGAACCAGCATGATCATGAGCAGGGAGACGACGGAGAAGACCACGACCTGCATCCAGAATTCGCCGCCCAGCAGGGCAACGCTCACACCACCGAGGGCGCCAACGCCCAACATGATGAAGTACAGGTCAAGCGAGATCATTTCGATGATGGCCAGCAAGAGGAAGACCGCGAGCCAGACCACCCAAGCGTTGTCTAAAAGCCACACATACATTTTTACCCCTCAAGTCCCGATGTGTTGGATACACACCAACCTCGTATCTTCCATCTTGCCTGATCGGCATGCCAAATCGAATCAGCACAAGGGAGGATGTTCAGCCGCCGGAAGCTCATCACTGCGATGCCCGACCGTGCGGCGGCGGCGTTTGCGCAGGAAGTCAGTTCCTGCGGAATTCCTGGATGCGGAATGCCGCGGTGATGAGCATGGCGGCTCCCGCATCGGCCAGCCGGCCGCGCAATTCCCCGGGGTCCAGGTGGTGACCGGCCGGGCCCATCATCGCCAGTTCGAAGGCGGCCGCGGCATCAAGCACCAACGGAATTCTTACCTCCTCGGTGGCACTGAGCGTGAAGGCTTCACCCATGGAGGCCACGACCCCGGCGGCCTTGTCCGGAGCGATGGCCAACAACCCCAGCAGTTCCGCACCCTCGGCCAGGTGACCGGGGAGCGGGGTCACCACCAGCGCGGTTCCGCCCGGGCGCAGCACCCTGGCAAATTCCGCGCCGTTGTGCGGAGAGAAGATGTTCAACAGCAGGTCAAACGACTCGTCCTCCAGGGGCAGCTCGCGCCACAGGTCCCACACCAATGCCAAGGCGTTCGGGACCTTCGCTGCGCGCCGCATCGCATACCGGGAGATATCCAGCGCGATGGCGCTGGCCGCGGAGACCGCGGGGAGCGCTTGCAAGACCTGCCGGAGGTAGTAGCCGGTCCCGGCACCGGCATCGAGAATCCGGGGGTCCTCCAGCCCGCGCAAGGCGGCGCGGGCCCGGTGCCCCAGGGACTCGGCCAGCGACTCGTAGTGCCCGGCGTCCAGGAAGGAGGCCCTGGCCGCAACCATCCGGGCCCCGTCTTCCTTGAAATTCGTGCCCTTGCCCGCGAGCAGGTTGAAATAGCCCTGCTTCGCGGCGTCAAAGGCGTGCCCGGCTTCGCAGCCCAGCCGGGAAGGCCGGCCCGGCTGCTTCTGCAGGCGCAAGGCCAGCCGGCATACGGGACAGCGAAGGCCGTCGTCCGGATTCATGTGCTGCTCCAATGGTGTCGTTCCTGTGGTGGTGTCCCGCCGCGACCTGTGCGGTGATTGATCGCGCGGTTTGGCCTGCTGACCACTGTATCGGCGCCGGAGGGCTGCCCTGCCATCCCGGCGAGAGGGCGGGGACGTGGCGTTGACGCCCCCGCGGGGGAGCGATGGCCCGGTGCGCGGTGGCCTTGCTGCGTCGGTCCTAGAACCCGAGCCCGGCCCGTGCCTCGGCGATTCCCGGGTTGGCCCAGCGTGGGTATTCGTGGTTGGCGCACAACGACCGGGTCAGGGCCTTGTCGATGTACACGGTGCCATCGAGGTGGTCGATTTCGTGCTGGAAGATCCGCGCCTGCCACCCGGAAAAGTTCCGTTCGAAGGCGGCGCCCTCGGCATCCCGGAACGTCGTGGCGATGTCGGCGGGACGTTCCACCACACCCTGGTAGCCGTTGAACGACAGGCAGCCCTCGTAGAAGGTCGCGGTGCGTTCGCCGACGGGCAGGTAACGCGGGTTGATGACTTCCAGGTAATCCAGCGGCTCGCGTTCGCGCGCGGCGGCGACCTCCGGGACTGATTCGTATAGGTCCTGCAGCACGGCGATGCGCAGGGGGATCCCCAGCTGCGGGGCCGCGAGTCCGACACCCGGGGCATCGAGCATCACCGCGCGCATGGTATCCAGGAAGGCGCGCAACAGCGCGGGGTCCAACTGGTCGGTGAAGTCCGCCGCCTGCATCCGCAACACCGGGTGTCCCAGCTGCACGATGGGCGGGAAGTCACCGGCTTCATGCAACCGGACCAGCTTGGCGACCTCGCTCCGGATGGCTTCGGGGGAGTAGTCCCCGCGACTTGTCGATTCGTCGTTCGGATTCATGCGTGCACGCCTTCCAGCGAAGTGGTTTTTCCCCCGGACGGTTCAAGGCCCGACCTCAGGGCGTTGACCCGGCTGCGCAGCCGGGCGGCCTCGAGTTCGGGCAGGTGACCGAACGAGTCCACGAATCCATCCTCGACGAACAGGTCCAGGCGCACCTGGTGGTCGTAGAGGACGTCGATGACGTTGGCCAGTCGGCGCAAACCGAAGGGCGTCATGAGACCGGAACCCGGCACGCCGGAAATGATCCAGTGGTCATGGTCGCGCACCAGCTTCAGGTAGTCCAGGGTCGAGGTCAGGGATTCGCAGAGGTCCGCGAAGCCGAACCAGATCTGCCTCCCGTCGATGCGCAGGGCCCGGATCTCGTGGCTGGTCGGCGTCAACCGCACCGTGTCACCGCGGTCCGGTTCGGCCAGCCCCAGGCGTTGGAGCTGGCCAGCGTCCGGTGAGTGCAGCAGCGAGCCGCTGCTGAAGCCTGAACGCTGGCCCTCGTGGCGCTCGATGGTCCGGTAGTCGAGGTGTGCGTCCAGTTCGTGCACAGTCATGTGCTCGCGGATTGTGGTGATCGTCGGCAGGACCAGATGGTGGTAGTACTCGTCCGACAGCAGTTCCTCGGGCGGATAGTTCGACGTGGTGACCAGCAGGATCCCGCGGTCCATGATGTATTTGACGGTGCGCGCCAGCAACATGGCGTCCCCGGGATCGTTGCAGTGGAATTCGTCGAAACACAGCACCTGGACATCGCCGAGCATTGATTCGATGGACTGCTCGATGGCACTGGTACGGGCCTCCACGCGGTCGGCGCGGCCGCGCGTTTCCCCCAGGGAATCCGGTTCGTCTATTTGTGCGAGGGCAAGCGTGGTGGCCTTGTGGGCCGTGGCGTGCAGGTCGCGGAAGAAGTCGTGGAAATGGACACGCAGCTTGCGCTTGGTCGGCAGCGCATCGAAGAAGGCTCCCAGCAGCCAGGTCTTGCCACGACCAGGGGGTCCCCAGAGGTAGACACGATTTTTCCCGGGGGAGCGGTGTGCTGGAGCCAAATGCTCAGCTGCATTGTTGGTCAGCAAGTCAATGGTTTCGAGCTGCCGGGCATCGAGATCCAGGTGTTCGCTTTGGGCCCGTGCACCGACGGCTTGCTGCATGGCGTCACGTACGTGCAGGACCGGGCCGCGGAGGCTCGAACCCCGGACGGGCGACTTTGGGTATGGCATACCATCGAGTTTCCCTGAATAACTATGCAAGTACCAAAACGTGCCAGCAAGTAGTTATGTCAAGTGATTATTATCCGGAGCGGGCACTGCCGGGAGATTGGAAGTTCGGAGAAAACTCATAGATACCCCAGAGGTACTTCGGAAGTTTTCAAGACTCCCGGTGCGCCTGCGTCGCGACGGCCTCGGCTCGCGACGTCGCGCCGCGCCGAGGCCGGGCGCCCGGTGGGCATCGCGAGCCAAACCCGCGCATGCGCACCTGCGATTTAGCCATCAAGAGATTGTCGGGAAAACCCGGGATTTCGCCACTTCCCCGACCGTGGCTAATTCACCGATAATCTACATTATGTCAACTAACGTTTCGGGAACCCCTCTCCAACCCGTGTGAAGTGTCGTGTTGTTGTCCTGTCTCATTACAGGTGAGGCACTCTCATTACACCCGAGGCATTCGCAGGTTTTGTTTCACTACACCTGAGGCATTTGGGTGTTTGCTTATTGCACTGGTGGCCATGGGACGCGCGTTGTTGGCGTCCGACGTTCAAGCCGGGCCCAAGTATCCTGTCGGCTCCCCTCATTTTCAGGGAGCAGTTTTCCGCTGTCACGACCAACGACCTTTTGACGCATTGTTGGATGACCCCAAACGAGCTCAGCGGAAACACCACCCCATAGAAGGCCTCAGAACTCATAGATCTTCCGAATTGCCTCAGATGTCATGAGACAAAACCACGATTTCTATCTCATGACATCTGAGGCAACAGCGAAAAACCGGAGCATTTTGCCTCACTCGTAATGAAACGGGACATGAGGCATTCTCACGCAAGTTGAAGCATTGGGCATCTACTTGACGTTTCAGGTGAGGCATCCTGCGGATTTTTGTCACCCCAGGTGAAGCATTCGCGAGTCATCGTCATTACAGTTGAAGCATGGGCCGCCAGCTGGCTGTACCCGAGGTCTTGGGCCAGCATTCTGTTGTCGAGGGCACTCTGAGTTTCAGGGCGCAATTCTCCTTTGCCCCGACCACCGGAAGGCTTTCAGAATCCTGGATGATCCCGTTCGAGGAATGCCTCCCAATCCGCATCATCGCCCGCTTCAAAGGGCAACGCAATTTTGCGGTCCTGTGGTGTAGCGCGACGAATCAGCGCCACGTCGGGTTTGAGTCCTGGTGCGAACGAGACCAACTGATCCGGCTGGACTTTGATTCCGAGGTGACGGGCTTGGCGATCCAGCCGTTCAGAATCACCCTGCCAAGGATGCTCAACCAATGCGAGATCAGTGCCCGTCGCGGCCTGGTCGTCTCGGGCCCGGGGGTTTCTGGAATTGCAACCGCCATCAAGTTCCTAGGCGCAACCCACGAGCTTCCGACCAGGTGCAAATATCCGACTCCACGGGACCGGATGCCGGCCGTCTCCCTCACCACCCCCCCGAAAGTCTCTCCTCGGAAATTGGCCAGTTAGTTCGCGAAATTCGTCGGCCGATCCCAAAGGCCCCGGCACAACGTTACCGATCAGTACAAAGTGTCAATGTCACACTAATGAATCCAATTTATCTGAGGAGTCCCCATGCGCGTTCTGGTCGTGAATCACATCAGCCTCGACGGAGTCCTGCAAGGTCCGGGGCGACCCGACGAAGACACCCGTGACGGCTTCCGGTACGGCGGCTGGGCCGAACAGGACAACGACCCGGCGATGGGTGCCGCCATGGGCGAGCGGATGGGTAAAGACTTCTCCTGGCTTTTTGGCCGACGCAGCTACGACGACATGCTCACTCACTGGAACCAGAACGGCGGACCGTTCAAAGACGGCCTAAACCAGACAAGGAAGTACGTCGCCTCCTCCACCCCGGACGCCAAACTCCCCTGGCCGAACTCCACGCTCCTCAGTGGCGACGTCCCGGCTCAGGTAGCTGCGCTACGCGAGCAGCCCGGAGGCAACCTCGTAATCATGGGCAGCGGTCAACTCATCCGTTCCCTACTCCCATATGGTCTCGTCGACGAGCTACTTCTCATGATTCACCCGCTAGTGATCGGCTCCGGCCACCGGCTGTTCGGTCCGGACGACAAAGCGCACCGATTGCGGCTGGTCGCCTGCACCCCCACCGCCACGGGAGTACTAATGGCGACATACCAACCGGCCCAGCTGGCGTGAGAAGGCCAGGCATTCGCGAGTGCCATTGTCACAGGAAGGCGTTCGAAAAGTTCACGGCAGTATCGTCGCCAGTTGTGATCAATCGCACCTCAACCGGGCAAACGTTCAGCTTGTGGGCGGCGAACCGTGCTTGCTCACCGAGTTCCCCACGCGGGACGCTCGGCTCGCAAAGTGCGCAATCTGCGTCCCGCGCCCGAACGCAGGCCAGATTCTAAGATTTGGTTCAACTGTAGTCAATAATGGGTGCAATGCGGCTTCCCAACGGTGAAAAAACCCTTAGATTCCGGACTTTTGGTGCTTCAACTACCTGATGTCCCTGGACTTCGACCCGGAAGTCTACGGCTTCCCATCGCAGTACTTCCGGATCGTCTGGGCTTTACCTCTCCCCCAGCATTCCCACGTCCCGGATTTCTTCATCCGCCATACCGACGGGAGCGCCGTCGTCCTGGACGTAAGGCTTGGATGTGAGGCCTGGCGCACCCACCACTGGGTACCAGGTCGAAGCACAAGGCCCACCATCAACGTCAATTGGCATATATTCCACGTCACCAGCGCTGCCAACTGACCTCATGGTCAGCGCAAGAAGTAAAAGTCATCGCAGCTCTGGGCGCAGCCGTTCACCCACTCTTCACCGAAGTGTTCCTGTAGCTGCGCTCGGTGGCTACCTTCAACGGTCACGCTTGACGCGTGAAGATAGCCATAGTTGCTGAATCGTTCTTTCCCGAGATGAACGGGGTCACCCATTCGCTGCTGAAAGTCCTGCAGCATCTGGATGCCCGCGGGGACCAGGTTTTGGTCATCGCCCCGTCGACGCTGGAGAATGCGCCTCCCACAGTGGAAGGTGCAACTGTCAGGCGGCTGCCAGCCGTTCCCCTCGCGGGTTACCGGAACATCCGGGTTGCGATTGGTGGGGTAGTTCGGGTGAAGGCCCTGTTGGCCGAGTTCAATCCCGACGTTGTTCACTTGGCATCGCCCTTTGTTCTGGGCTGGCGTGCAGTCAGGGCCGCAGCGGCTCTGGGCATTCCCTCGGTAGCCGTCTACCAAACCGATGTTCCCGGATATGCGGCCCGATACGGCATGCCATTCCTGGAAAACTGGGCGTGGCAGCGTGTGAAGCGGATCCACGTGGCAGCGACGAAAACACTCGTTCCCTCGACCGCCTCACTGCAAAAGCTGCAGGACCATGGCATCCCGAGGTTGGAGTTGTGGCGCCGTGGTGTGGATACCGAACGCTTCCACCCTGACAAACGCAGCGCAGGGTTCCGCCAAACGGTTGCACCCAAGGGGCAAAAGATCATTGGCTATGTGGGGCGTCTGGCCCTCGAAAAGCAGGTGGAGGATCTGGCTGTCCTAGCCGCGATCCCCGACACCCGGCTGGTGATCGTCGGCGATGGACCGCAGCGGGATACCCTCGAATCACTCCTGCCGAAGGCACATTTTACGGGATTCCTTGGAGGTGACGAGCTGGCCGCCGCCATGGCCTCGTTTGACCTGTTCGTGCATCCGGGCGAACTCGAAACCTTTTGCCAGACCATCCAGGAGGCCATGGCGTCAGGGGTCCCTGTCGTTGCCACCGGGCGCGGTGGCCCAGTGGATCTCGTGGATTCTTCCCGCACGGGCTGGCTCTACGCACCGGGCAATCTAGACCAGTTGCGTGATTACGCGATGGATCTCATCGGCGACGACGCCAAGCGTGCGGCTTTTGCAGCCGCGGCTTTCCAGCAAGTCCAGGGCCGCAGCTGGCAGGTTGTGTGCGAGCAGTTGATGAACCTCTACACCCAGGCCATTGAAGAGCACCCGCGGATTCCGGCAGGCGTGAGAGGAAGCCGATGACAATTTCGGTTACCGGCGCGGGCAACCTTGGCTCTGGGCATGCGCTCACGCTGGCACACATGCGCCATGAGGTCATTGGTCTCGACCCGGATTCCGTTCGGATCACCTACTTGGCCAACTGCTCGGACCCCTCTTCTGTGCCCGGTTTTGCCAACCTGCTCCAGGCAGGGCACCGCGGCGGCCGCCCCACCTTTACCGCCGACCCGGCGGAGCTGGCCGCAGCTGAGACACATTTCCTGTGCGTTGGGACGCCACAGTCCAAGGTGGCTAACGATTCGGATTTGCCGTTCCTGCCGACCGCGGTTGAGGCTCTGTTGCCGCATCTGCGCTCTGCAGCGTCACGGGCACCCGTCTAGCTCCACATGATTGATCGTGAACCTGGCCGCTATGTTGCCGTGGGAGATTCCTTCACGGAGGGAGTCGGGGATAGCAGCAAGCGGCGGCCCAATGGCGTCCGGGGCTGGGCTGACAGAGTAGCCGAGGCTCTCGCTAGCGACTGTCCAGGCTGGGAATATGCGAATCTGGCCATCCGTAGCAAGCGGCTTCGACACATCATCGCGGAGCAGCTGGAGCCCGCCATCGCCATGGAGCCAACACTCATCACGCTGTATGCCGGCGGCAATGACGTCATGGATTTTGGGACGAGGATCGCCGACATCTTGGCCGAGTATGAATTCTTGGTCGGCAGGCTGGCACAGACGGGTGCAACGCTGGTGCTTTTTACCGGTTATGACGTGGAGGTTTCGCCCTTTTTAGGGCCCTTGCGCCGCAAGAATCATGCCTACAACGACGGAGTCCGGTTCATCGCCGCGAAGTACGGTGCTGTCTTGGTGGATTACGCCACCTTCACCGCCTATGCGAATTCCCGCATGTGGGGGCCCGACCGGCTCCATATGTCCAAGGCTGGGCACAAGTACTTGGCGGCGAGGGTCCTGGATGTCCTTTCGGTGCCGCACGGCATCAGGCACCAGGATAAGCGGAAGGCATCGCGCGGCGTGCGACAGCGGGCGCGGGAACACCATGTATGGGTCGCCGAGTGGGTACTGCCGATGTTCGGGCGCAAGCTCCGGCGCACCACGCTGGGCGACACCCTGAGCCCCCGTTGGCCCGAACCGGTGCGGGTGCCACCGAAGAAGGGCCTGAAGAAACTGACCCGATAAGGCGGTGCTGAGACGGTGAACCCTTGCCGCAAGCGCCCCGGCGGGCACGGATCCAGTGGCGCCGGGCACCCCTGGCCTTCACCGAGCGGAATCCTTAAAATCCATGGGTTGGAAACGACTGAATTAATGCCGGCCGCCGGGTCTGGTTCCGGGAACAATCCTCAGCTTTCCGACACAGCACCCCATCGAAGTCACCGATACTTGGATGCTCATCGACGACGTGACGGCAGATGCGTGGTTTTCACTGGTCTGGATCTCGGGCTGCGATCCCGGGCAGATGGAGCCACGGTTACCGGTAGAGGTCCTGAGTGAGAGGATCCTGGGCATCGCGACGCATTTACCGTCCGGCAGAGTTCCCCTCGAGGACGCTCAGTCCCGAGGAAGGCGACCCTCTCCCGGGCCGTGAAATCCTACGCCGAGCGGAGTATCCCCATGACGACGATATCCTCGTACTTTCCGCGCACCCAGGCATGCTGGCGCTGACGACCCTCGATCACGAACCCCGCCTTCTCATACGCACGGATCGCGCTGAGGTTCGACCCGATCACTTGCAGGTGGACGCGGCGCACGTTGCAGCGCACGAAGGCAAACTCAACGATTTGTGAGATGGCTGCGCTCCCGATGCCGTTTCCACGAGCTTCGGCGACCAATGCGATACCGACTTCCGCGTGGCGGGCGAGCCCGTCGAAATCGAAAAGCGAAACACTGCCGACGGCGGTACCGTCCACATCGATCACAAAACGCACGCTCTTACCTGAAGCATCGGCATCGGCCTGCGCCAGCCGGGTCTTGAAGGTTTCCCTATTCAGCGGGGCAGGAGATGCGGCACTCCGTTCCTCCCACGTGGCTAGATCTTCGGCGATTCGGAACAAGACGTCAAAGTCACCATCGGAACGGGAACGAAGCCTGATGGCTCGCGAGCTGGACATGCTCAGGATCCTATCAATCAACGCCAGCGGCCCGAAAGCAATGGGCCCTCAACGCCGCCGACAAGACCTCATCACCACCGGTTAGGTAGCAATCGTTAAATGTTCCTGTCGTGCGGGCTGAGGTAGCGCGTTGCAGACGCATCCATCATGAGCGTGCCGAACATCTCGGTCATATAGACAGCGACACACGCATGTGTGGCAATCAGGTCGGCACCGCCGCCGAGTGCCGCACGCACTGGGTCCAGCGCTGGCGTAGCCGGGTCAGCGGCGGCAGCACGCAACAGTGCCAGGCGCTGCGGACCCGAGATATAGCCGAGTTCGAACAACACCCAATGGAACAGATGCATCAGGGCACTATCACGGTCGTAGGCTTCATGAGTGAGCATGGATGCCTTTTCCTCGGGAGTCAGGGCGAATCCGCCGTAAAGCGCCAGGCCGAAGTCCGTGAATAGCAGCCTGCCCTCCCGTACGAGGATGTTTCCCGGATGCACATCGAAGTGCTGGAACCCTTGCCTCTCCATCCATGCTGTGGCCTCGATGACCTGGTCGACCACGTCGGCGAAGACGGTCTCCCCGGTGCCGGCGGCCAGGCTCCTGCGCAGCCAGGCGCCCAGCGTCTCGGGCACGTACTCAAGGAAAAGCACCAGGCTCTTGGACGCGTCCTTCATCGCAGTGAGTTTCTCATGAACCTGAGGCCAATGGCTCCCCCACTGGCGTGGGGCAGTATCGCCGTCAAATTCACTGAGGTCCGTATCGCACTTCAGATCAACCACTCGCCACCCGAGCAATTGCGGGAAGATATCCACGGCTCCTGCCTGAACCCACTCGGAGGTCACGAGATGTGCCGCCAGTTCCCGCCCGACACCGTGGGTAGGGCTGCCTATTCCGTAGTGGGAGACAAAGGGAAGCTGAATGCGACTGACAGTGGCGGTTGGATCCACCTCTTCAATGCTGGTCAGTGGGAGCTGTTTCACGAAGACAGTCGTTTCATTGATGCAGGCCGTCTTGGTTGTTCCCCCGATACCTACGCCGACCGGATCAGCAGCATTGATGAGCGACCGCACGCTGGCATCATCGAGCCCTGCGAGCACATCGAAGATGCCGCGGGATCTATCTGTAGGAGCCGTCATCACTACACCCTATGGGTTGGCCCTACTCGGGCCCGTCACACCAGTGCTCCTGCCGACGATCCCACTCGAGGTCCATCATGAGGTCAATCAAAATGGGCAATCCAAGCGCCCGTGGCAGGGCAAATGATGTTGGCGTGAATGATCCAGCTGAGCCTGCCGAGCCGGTGCAAGGGCCTTCGGTGCCGCTTCCCCGGCATTTCAGCGAATACAGTCCGGCGGAACCCGCAGAGCTGGGGTCGATTCCGGTGCGCAAGACAATGGAGGCATATGGTGCCGCAATCGGGACCGGATCATTTGCCCGAGCTTTGATTCGGAGGTCGCCGGTCCTATTGCGCATGATCCACGGGAACCAGACTGGCTACCGTGAAAGCATGGTTGGAGCCGAATGGGGTTGGCCCCTCGCCTGCAATGGCTTCACAAGGTTCAGTGGCGGCTCGGCAACGGTCGTGGACGATCCCCCAATGCACATCACGGTGCACGACTAAATGGTCTTCTCCAATCCCACCAAACGTAGTAGGACCCCCCGCGTGGCAGGTGTCTTTTTGCACTGGTCGCTCGGTTGAGAGCGCCCCCGCTGCCTTGCTTTCACAAGGCTGGAGCCGATTTTTCAGGTTTCGGGCCAGGGCCTCCAGGCCGGCACCGATTCACGCCCCCGAAATGAATGAGACGCGTTCTGCGGTTGGCTGGCCGATATTCACCGCGAACTCTGAGGGACGCGGCGTCGAAGTGTTACCGCCGCTATTGTGGCTGACGCCAGGGGGTCACTATAGTAAACACCATCCACCTGAACACCGTTCAATTGGACGGTGTTCAAGTAGGTACCGTTCAGGCTTGAAAAGTAAGAGGACACTTCCCATGACCAATCACCGTACCCTCCCAAACAGTTCCGGCAGCCGGCGGCTCGACGCCACCAGTCTCGCCCGGGTCGCCGTCTTCGCGGCGATTGTCGCCGTGCTGGGCCTGCCGGGCGGCTTCTCCGTCGCCGGCGGCGTCCCGATCACCGTCCAGACACTCGGCGTGATGCTCGCCGGTGCCGTTCTCGGGCCGTGGCTTGGTGCCCTTTCGATGACCGTGCTGTTGTCACTGGTCGCGATTGGCCTGCCCCTCCTTGCAGGCGGCCGCGGTGGCATCGGCGTGTTCTTCGGCCCTTCGGTGGGCTACCTCCTCGGCTGGATCGTCGGCGCGTGTGTCATCGGCTTGATCGTGCATGCGGGCGGGCGCAAGCCGGTGCTGTGGCGGACGCTGGTCGGCGTGCTTACCGGCGGCATCCTGGTGATCTACGCCTTCGGGATCCCGGTGCAGAGCATGGTCACTCGCCTGCCGATCGGCGAGACGGTGTTGATGAGCCTCGCTTTCGTACCAGGGGACCTGATCAAGGCCGTGACCGCGGCGATCATCGTAATGACGCTGGTCCGGGCATACCCCCGCGCCTTCCGCCGCGTGTGGGCCTCGAAGTCGGCTCAGGTCCTGGAGCAGGTCTAGTGATCATCCCGGTGAGCGGCGGGGAAACCGGCCTGCTCGAACATCTCCAACGGATCAGCGAGGCGGGCGACGTCCCCCTCGTCGGTGATCCCCGGTGGCCGCGCGCGCAATGGGACGCCACGGTCGAGGCCGCCGCGAAGGCCGAGGTTCCCGACGGAACCGCCTGGGCGACGCTCACCTCCGGCAGCAGCGGTGCGCCGCGGATCGTGCTGCGCACCGCGCAGTCGTGGGCCGACTCGTTCGCGGCCGTCGGCGGGTTCCTGGACGCCGGGCCCGGGCAGACCGTGGCACTCCCGGCCCCGCCCGCTTCCTCGCTCACCCTCTTTTCCCTTGCGCACTCGCTCTCCGGCGGCCCGCGCCCGATGCTGCGGGTCACCCCGGATGCCGACGCGCTGCACGGCACACCGCAGGCACTTCGGGCCGTGCTCGACGCGGGCGCCCCGCCGCGGCTGCGCGCTGCGTTGATCGGCGGATCCCACCTGGACCCGGCGCTCCGTGAGCGTGCCGAGGCTGCAGGCATCCGCGTGACCGCCTACTACGGCGCGGCCGAGCTGTCCTTCGTGGCCTGCGATGAGGGCGAGGGCTTGAAGCCGTTCCCCGGGGTCGACCTGGACATCCGGGACGGCGAGCTGTGGGTGCGCTCCGCCTTCATCGCCTCCGGCTATGCCGGCGCCCCCGGTCCGCTGCGCCGGGACGGTGCGTGGGCGACGGTCGGCGACCGCGCGGAACTCGTCGACGGCCGCCTCCGCCTGCTGGGAAGGGCCGACGACGCGATCCTCAGCGCTTCGGCGACAATCGTTCCCGAGGAGGTCGAGGCGGTGCTGCGCACGATTCCGGGCGTCCGCGACGCGCTGGTGTTCGGGCTGCCGCGCGGTCCCGTCGGTGCCCTGGTCTCGGCGTTGCTGGAGCTGGACGGCGATGCGCCGGCGGACCTCCGACCGCTTGCCGCCGCCGGGTTGGCACCGGCCCACCGGCCCCGGCGCTGGTTCGCCGGAGAGATCCCGCGGACAGCCTCGGGCAAGCCCGCACGTGCCGAAGCCCTGCGCCTGGTCCTGGCCGGGGAGGTGCAGCACCTTGCAGCCTGAGAACGATCCCGTCATCATCGCCGCCCGGCGCAGCCCCGTCGGCACCCGGGGCCGCGCCCTGGCACAATTGCGCGTCGAGGAGCTGGCGGCACCCGTGATCAGGGCGGCACTGGCCGACGCCGAAGCGGCACACGGCTCTCCGATCGCGGTGGCCGATGTGCTCCTGGGGAACTGCATGGGACCCGGCGGCAACCCCGGCCGCATCGCCGCGCTGGCAGCCGGGCTCGGCCACGAGGTTCCCGGCGCAACGGTGGATCGGCAATGCGGGAGCGGCCTGGCGGCAGTGCTCGATGCCGCGGCCGCGATCCGCGCCGGTGATCGGCGGATGCGCGTGGCCGGCGGCGTGGAGAGTGCCTCCACGGCACCGGTGCGTTCGGTGGACGGCATCCCCTATGGCCGTGCCCCGTTCGCCCCCGCGGGCTTCGACGACCCGGAGATGACCCGGGCCGCCGAGGACCTTGCCGTGCATGACGGCATTTCGCGCGCCCGCCAGGACGCCCATGCAGCGCGCAGCCACGCTCGCGCACGCGCCGCACTCTCCGCCGGCCGGTTCGATGCCGAACTGGTGCCTTTGGCCGGGCTACGGCATGACGACGCGATCGGCGGCGCGGAGCGACTGCTCCCCCGTTTGCCGGCGCTCTTCCCGGGAGGCACGCTCACCGCGGGCACGGCAACGCGGATCGGGGACGGCGCCGCCGCCCTGGTGCTCGCACCTGCAGGCGTCGCGCCAGGGCTGGCGATCCGGGCGTCCGCCGTTCTCGGCTGCGATCCGGCGCTTCCGGGTATCGGGGCCGCCGGCGCCATCCGGGCCGCCCTGCGCTCGGCGGGATTGGAACTGGCGGACATCGCGGCGCTGGAAATCGTCGAGGCGTTCGCCGCGCAGAGCCTGGCCGTGCTGGACCGGATCGGGATCACCGACGACGACCCGCGGCTGTCTGCCGATGGGGGTGCGCTGGCCCTCGGCCACCCGTGGGGTGCCAGCGGTGCGATCGCCGTGGTGCGCCTCTTCAGCCGGCTCGTGCGCGCCGGGGCGCCGGCGGGGACCCGTGGGGTCGCCGCGGCGTCGATCGGCGGAGGCATGGGGATCGCCGCCGTGCTGGAGGTGGTTCGATGAGCGCGGGAGGAATCCACCTCAATGCCGTCGGGGTGCGCCTGGGCGATACGGACGTGCTCCAGGATCTCTCCCTCGATCTTGACGCGCGTACCGTGGCCGTCATCGGGGAGAACGGCTCCGGCAAATCCACGTTCGCCCGGTTGATTGGCGGACTGGTCAACCGGACCTCGGGCGAGATGAGCATCCTGGGGATCGACCCGGCCCGCCGGGCTGCCGAGTTGCGGCGCCGCATCGCCATCGTGTTCAGCAATCCGGACGCGCAGATCATCATGCCAACGGTCGCCGAAGACGTCGCCTTCTCGCTCCGCGCCGACCGGCTCCGAGCGGCCGAGCTCGAGGAACGGGTGGAAACGGCGATGGATAGGTTCGGTCTCACCGCTTTGGCCGAACGGCCGTCCCACGACCTCTCGGGCGGGCAGAAGCAGATGCTCGCGCTGTGCGGCGCGTTCGTGCGCAACCCGGAGCTGGTGATCGCGGACGAGCCGACAGCCTATCTGGACGCGCGCAACGCCAGGCGGGTCGCCGACCACCTGTTCGAGGACGCCGGGCACCGCCTGGTGCTCGTCACCCACGATCTCTCGCTGGCCGCGCGGTGCGAGCAGGCCGTGCTTTTCGCCGGCGGACGCATGGTGGCCCTCGGCGAACCGGAGGCGATCATCGCCAGGTACGAGGCGGTGCTGGCATGCTGACGCTCTACCGGCCGGGCACCGGCTGGCTGCATCGCATGCCCGCCGGCCCGAAGCTGCTGATGATCCTGTCGGTGGTGCTTGCCGTGTCACTGCTGCCCTCGCACTGGTTCTCGGCCGGCCTCGCTGCGGCAGTGGGCATTCTGGGCTACGCGCTGGCCGGCCTCGGCCCAGGCCTGCGCGGGATCCGGGAACTGGGTCGTCAGGTGTTCGCGATCCGCTGGGTCATCGTGATCACCGTCGTCAGCCAACTCATCTTCCTGGGCCCCGAGCCCGCAGTTGCCAATGCCGCCCGGGTCACCTCCGCGATCGTGCTTGCCGCACTGCTCGCCCTCACCACGCGGGTGACCGCGCTGCTGGACGCCATCGAGCGCGGGCTGAGCCCCTTGGAACGGCTGGGCCTGGACTCACAGCGCATCGCGCTGCTGCTCACGGTGACCATCAGCACCATCCCGGTGCTCGGCCGCCGGGCGAGCGAGGTGCGCGATGCGCAGCGGGCACGTGGAGCGCGTAACAACCCGCGCACCTTCGTCGTCCCATTTCTCATCGTGGCGCTCAAGCACGCGGACGAGCTGGGCGATGCGCTCACCGCGAGGGGCGTGCGATGAGCCTGGACCGGCCAAACGTCCTGGGACCCGTCGTCGATGGCCAGACGCGCTGCGTCCACTATCGAACCCCGCTGGACGTCATTGCGATCAAGTTCGCTTGCTGCCGCGACTTCTACCCGTGCCACCTCTGCCACGCGGAGGCCGCGAACCACGTTGCAGCGCAGTGGCCGTCGGATTCCCGCGACGAGCCGGCCGTGCTCTGCGGCGTCTGCGGAAACCTCTTGGCGATCACCGAGTATCTCGGCGTCGACTCATGCCCGGGTTGCGCTGCGGCGTTCAACCCAGGCTGCAAGTTGCACACCGAGCTGTACTTTCAGGTTTGATGCGGTGGCATGGGATCTCCTGTGTAGCCATTTGCAGGCTACCCAACAGTTGGCAATTTCCCCTGCACTCAGTGGCACTTGTTCACGGTGACACATGGCAGCCAAGCCGCCGGGCGCCTGCGCATGTCGGTTGGCGGCCGGCCCGGTTGGGGGCCGCCCCGGTTGGGGGCACCTCGTCACGTCCCAGGCAGATGACCCGCCGCCAAGGGTTCCATTGCCCGTACCGGACTGCCAGCCTAGTTGAACCAAATATTCACGCAGCTACATTCAAGGCGAAGCCTCACATGCGGCGGATCATCAACTCCACCTATGTCTCACTCGACGGCGTCATTACCAGCCCGCAGCATTGGCCCGCCCTTGAAGACCCCGGGGACGAAAGGGCAAGGATCCAGCAGGAGCTCATTGAACAGTGCGACGCCGTGCTGTTGGGCAAGGACACCTACCTGGGCTTTGCTGCGGTGTGGCAGGGCCACTCAAACGAACCATTAACCGATCGCATCAACGCCTTGCGGAAGTACGTCGTATCCACAGAGCTGCAGGAAGCCACTTGGGACAACACCGTCATCATCGGCGACGACGTGGCCGACGGCATTGCCCGCATCAAGTCCGAACCCGGCCAGGACATCCTGACCTACGGGTTCGGACGGCTCGCGGGAACACTCATGGAGCACGGACTGCTCGACGAGATCCGCCTGTGGATCCACCCCTTCTTCCTGGGCGCAACGCCCGATGCCGGCCTCCTGATCCACCACACGGCCGCGGCCCGATTGCACCTGGCAGGTACCCGGATGATGGAAAACGGCACGGTCATACATTCCTATGCCGTGGATCACCCGTCGTAGCGTCGGGAAACGGCGGCCGGCCTTCACGTTCAACTCCATCTTCCGGGCCGGACTGATTGGCGGGAACCCTCGCACTCCCATGTGAGATACGACATGGTCCGGCGTGCGCTACCGGCAATCCTCCATGTGCGGCTGTTAGTCTCAAGGCCGTCAGAGCCATTTACGACCACCGGAAGACCGACAGTGCACCACGACCCCCAGCACGATCCGCACCGGCTGACCCGACGCGGGCTGTTGTCCCTCGCGGCACTGGCCGTCGGCGGGGTCGCACTCTCTCCCCCGCACTCCCCCGCCGAAACGCCGGCGGCGATTCCCCCGAAGCCGGCGACACCCAGTCCGACTGCCAGTCCCACGCCCAAGCCAACACCCCCGGCCAAACCCGGGCCGCCGCCGTGGCGCTCGCGCGATCCCCTGGTGACGACCCCGCTTAAACGGGCATCCAACACCCGCGGCGCCATATCCCGCTTCGAGGGGGCGTTTCCCGCACTGAACGTCAAGGCCGTGGTCCCGCTGCCCGGACTCACCGGGGCACCTGTCCCCTGGCTTGCGGTGTCAATCGTCGGACCCGTCAACCAATTGCAGATCGTCAACCCGGACGCCGGGGTGCCGGTGCACGTGGTGTCCATTTCCGACAGCCACAATGGCGGCATCGAATCCCTGGTCTGGCACCGGGGAAGCAAGACCCTCTATCTCAGCACCGGCGGCAGCCTCCTGTCCTGGAGCCCGGCCAGCCCCAAGGCGGTGCGCCGGATCGGCGTGGTCCCCGGCGCGACCGTGCTGTACGAGCTGCGGCTGGATTCTGCAGGCAACGTCTGGGGCGGCACCTACCCCAACGGGGCCACCTTCACCTACACCGCGGCAATGAAAAAGATCCGGGCCCACAAACGACTCGCCGCGGACAGCGATTACGCCAGGCGCCTGGCCATCGGCCCGGACGATACGGTCTGGGTCGGAACCGGTTCCCGAAACCCGCGGCTGTTCACGTTCCCCGCAAGCCAACCCGGGCGGCGCACCGAGGTCCAGCTGCCCAACCCGATGCCCAACGGCTTCATCTCCTCCATCGACGTGATCGGGGACCGCATCGTGGTGACGGCCAGCGATGTCACCGCCGAGCTGCTGCTTGACCCCGCCACCAAAAAATGGGCCGGCAAGGTCGACCGCGTCTGGGCCGCCCGCCGCGCGTCGGCGGAAGTCACAGGCAGCGGGCGAATCTTCAGCATCTCCAAGGGGATCCTCTACGCGACTGACACCTCGACCTGGCGGGACACGAAGCTGGGTCCGGTCGGCACCAGCGCACCCCTGGTGCTGGAGGCCTCCGCCAAGGCGGTGCTCGTGGCCAGCCAGATCCCCACCGGCCTGCGCCTCGAATCCTTCAACCTCGCCACCGGAACCGTGGACAAGGTCCGCACCGTCTCGCTCACCGACGGCGAATTCACGATCCAGTCGCTGATGGGGCACTCCGACGGGAACGTCTACGTGGGCGGCTACATGGGCGACGGGCTCGCCGCCGTCAACCCCGTCACCGGGGGCCGCTGGGACTCCCCCGACGCCGAAGACCTCGTCAACCAGATCGAGGGCATGATCGAGTTCGATGCCGCGCGCAGCTACATCGGTTCCTACGGCTCGGCTGACATCATCAGCGTCGACAGCCGGAAGAAGGACAAGCCAGAGGGCTACGTGCGGCTGGAGCGGCTGAGCCGCAAGTACCACCAGTCCCGCCCCTTCGGCTGGGCCGTGAACTCCCGCAACGTGTTCTTCGGCACCGTGCCCGATTACGGGCGGGCTGGCGGCGTGCTGGGGATGATCGATCCCCGCGCCAACAAAATCAGCTGGGTGCTCAACGGCGGCGGGGAGGGATTCGTCCGCTCCCACTCCATCGTCGGACTGGCAGCCGACGACCGCTACGTCTACGGAACCTCCTCCACACGCAACGGCTACGGCATCCCCGACACCAAGGGCCCTGCCAAGGTCTTCAAGTTGGAGATCGCCACGAAGAAGAAGATCTGGGAAACCGCGCCGGTCACCTCTTCCGGCGCCCTGTACGCGCCCAAGCTCATTGCCGGGTGGCTGGTGGTGGCCGACATCGAGGGCATCAACATCATCGACCCGGTCAATGGGAAGCTCCTCCGGCGTCACCGCCTCACCGCCGCACGCAATGCCGCCAACCGACCCGGGTGGGCCAACGCCGACATTGCCCAGGTCGGCGACGGCTCCAAGGTCGTGCACAGCGCGGCGGGAACCACCACGGTCGTGGACTTCCGCGGCGGCACCCAGGCCGTGATCGGCAGCCCCAAGGGCAAGCAGCGGTTCGGCAACCGGCTCGCTGCCACTCCGTCGGGCCGGGTCTTTGGCTACACCGACAAGACGGTGCTGGTGGAGCTGGACCTGCTCCCCCGCCCTGCCGTGCGAAAGGCGAAGATCCCAGTCCCCACGCCCACGAAGGCCAGAGAACCTACGCCAACGCCCACGAAGGCAAGGCCACCTGCGCCAACGCCCGCGCCTACCCGGAGCCCGTAGGGCGTCTTCGCCCAACGCCCTCCTACCTGCGGGCACACCGACGTACTACGCCACGTAGAATAGATGCATGACCTCTCGTAAGACCTGGATCGCGTATTTCGCGATCGATGTGGTCCTCGTCCTGATCTTCGCCTTGAGCGGACGGGGCTCCCACCAACATTCACTGACCATCCTGGGTGTGCTCCAAACCGCCACGCCCTTCCTGCTGGCACTGGCCGCCCTGACGCTGCTCTCGCGCCCCTGGGTCAACCACTCACGGATCTGGCCCACCGGAATACTCGTTTGGCTCGGGACCGTGGCCCTGGGGCTCGCCCTGCGCGTGCTTTTCGGTGCCACCGCCGCGGTGCCGTTCATTATTGTCGCGACGATTGTGCTTGGCGTGTTCCTGTTGGGCCGCCGAGCGGTTACCACCCTTATTGCGCGCCGCCGCGTGCGCGCGTCCGAATCCTGAACTAGGCTCAAACCAAGTTCAGGGATCCACTCCCCACAAACATCTGGAGGTATCCACGTGGTCACTGCATTCGTCATGATCCAAACCGCTTCTGACAGCATTCCCGAGTGCGCCGAAAAGATTTCCAACATCGAAGGCATCTCCGAGGTCTATTCGGTCGCCGGCGACTGGGATCTCATTGCGATCGCCCGGGTCCGCCACCACGAGGACCTGGCCGAGGTCATCGCCAACAAGCTCTCGAAGGTCCCTGGCGTCACCGGAACCCAAACCCATATCGCGTTCCGGGCATATTCCAGCCACGATCTGGATGCCGCCTTCTCGCTCGGTCTCGAGTAGCGGGACCGCTTTGGCACTGTGAATGATCCGTGGCGGGTGTGCCGCGACCCCGACAGGGGACCGCGGCACACCCGCCATCGCACTTAACCCGGCGCCGCTCCCCCGCCTGCCCAAGCCTCGAAGTCCGGCAGCCCTGCCACTTGGCCTCGGATCAAAACCCGCACGCCGAGTGCTCCCGAATATGTTGGTGGCGGGTCGCTTTGTTACGCACCGACGACAGTTCGGCTCTTTGCCCCTGCCCCCACGGCAACGCGCTCCCCCAAAAACCACACGACGCTCGCCAGCGAACGCAAAAAGCCTTGGAGGGCGGAGGCCGGCAAAACGGGCGCGGGGCCCCAGAAACGGCACTGGCGCGCCTCCCATCCATACGGGATGGTCGACGCGCCAGTCGGCATGCTGGATCGCACGCCTGAAAACCTAGGCCGTTGCCTGGATCCACTTCTCGAGGACCCGCCGTGCGGAACCTGAATCGATCGACTCGGCCGCCCTCGCGACGGCCTTTTCCAGCCGCTCCCGCAAGGAGCCGGCACCGTCCTGGTCGAAGGCGACCAGCCCGGCAGCGGCATTGAGCAGGACTGCATCGCGGACGGGGCCCTGGGCCCCGTCGAGCACGTCCCGCACCACCTGGGCGTTGTGCTGCGCATCTCCCCCGCGCAGGTCATCAAGCGTCACTCGAGCCATGCCGAGATCCCGTGCGTCGAAACGCGACTCGGTGACCTGTCCGTCACGAACTTCCCAGACCCGGTTGTCGGCGGTCGTGGTCAGTTCGTCAAGGCCGTCCTCGCCGCGGAAGACCAGCGCGCGGACCCCCCTCGCGGCCAGCACGCCGGCCATCAGCGGCGCCATGCCCAGGTCGGCACAGCCGATGGCCGAGGCGGTGGGCTCCGAGGGATTGGTCAACGGCCCCATGAAGTTGAACGCCGTCGGCACCCCCAGCTCGCGCCGGGGAACGGCTGCATTGCGCATGGAGGGATGGAAGATGTTGGCGAAACAGAAAGTGATGTTCGCCGCGTCCAGGACATCATTCAGTTTTTCGACGGGGACGTCGAGCCTCACACCCAACGCCTCGAGCACATCGGCGGAACCCGATGACGACGAGGAAGCTCGGTTCCCGTGCTTCACGATCCGGGCCCCGGCCCCGGCACACACCAGGGAGGACATCGTGGAAATATTAACGGTGTTCTGTCGGTCACCCCCGGTTCCCACGATGTCCAGGTGCTCGCCCTCGATATCCAGAGGCCTGGCATTGGCGATCATCGCCTCCACCAATCCGGTGAGTTCATCAACTGTTTCGCCCTTGGATCGGAGCGCAACAAGGAATCCAGCCACCTGCGCATCGCTGGCATTTCCCGTCATCACCTCGCCCATGGCCCAATACGCTTGGTCCCTGTCGAGGTCGCCACCGGCGATCAGCGCAGAGAGAATTGACGGCCATGTGGGGAACTTTTGGTTCGTTCGAATCGTTGACACGCCTCTAGGTTATCTACGAATCGTAGAAAGTCTGAAATGTTAATCCCGCGTGTTTCCGCGGCTGTAGGCGTGAAGCGGTGAAATTTCCCGCCACGCGGGGCCCAATGCATTGGTGTCAGAGGTACTTTTATAGACATAATGGCTCTGTGACAACTGCGACTCATGCCCTAATTGCCCCGGCGCATCCTGCGCCGAACCGTCCCAACATGGTGTCGGTAGGAACTGTCGTCTGGCTTGCCAGCGAGCTGATGTTCTTTGCCGCGCTTTTCGCCATGTACTTCACACTCCGCGCTGCATCGCCGGAGATGTGGGCGACCGAAACCGAGAAACTCAACGTTCCGTTCGCACTTATCAACACGATCATCCTGGTCTCGAGCTCGTTCTCCTGCCAGTTGGGTGTCTTCCGTGCCGAGGATCTTAAGCCTCGCCGCACCGGCGGACTGTTCAACTTGAAGGAATGGGGAATGGTCGAATGGTTCGTCCTGACCTTCATCCTCGGTGCCATCTTCGTTTCCGTGCAGGCCTACGAGTACACCGAACTGGTTGCTCACGGCATTGCACTGAATTCAAACGCCTACGGCTCGGTCTTCTACATGACCACCGGCTTCCACGGCTTGCACGTGGCTGGCGGCCTCATCGCCTTCCTGCTGATCATCGGACGTGCACTGATTGCACGCAAGTTCGGTCACTACGAGGCAACCGGTGCGATCGTTGTGTCTTACTACTGGCACTTCGTCGACGTCGTGTGGATCGCCCTGTTCGCGATCATCTACTTCCTGAAGTAGCGCAACCCAAAACGTTGCCTACTTTCGGCAACTTCCCCGTTCTAAGAAATAAGTGAGGAACCAGCAAGTGAAGGCTCTTTCGCAAAGGCGCCGCCATCCACTCGCCGCCGTCGCACTGCTGTTGATGGGCCTGCTCATCACTGGAGGCCTGTACATGGCCGCCGGCAGCGTCAACGAGGCCAAGGCGGCCACAGGATATAGCGCAAGTGACATCGAGGAGGGCAACAAGCTCTTCGTCGCGAACTGCGCTACCTGCCACGGTTTGAATGCAGAAGGATCCGCTGACGGTCCTTCGCTGATTGGCGTAGGCGCCGCTGCAGTCGACTTCCAGGTCGGAACCGGCCGTATGCCGATGCAGATGCAGGGGCCCCAGGCTCAGGCCAAGCCGGTACAGTTCGATGACGCCCAGATCTCCCAGCTGTCCACATTCGTGGCCAGCCTCGGTGCCGGTCCGGCAATCCCGTCGGAAGACGTGCTCGATACGACCCATGGTGACTCTGCCGCAGGCGGTACTGTATTCCGCGTGAATTGCGCAATGTGTCACAACGCCGCCGCTGCCGGTGGCGCACTAACGCGCGGCAAGTTTGCCCCGGCCCTGGCCGGCGTATCCGAGAAGCACATCTACGAGGCCATGGTCACCGGCCCGCAGAACATGCCCGTCTTCAACGACTCGAACATCACCCCCGAAGAGAAGCGTGACGTGATCACCTTCCTGAAGGAAGTTGAATCACAGGGTTCACCGGGCGGAGCCAAGCTTGGCTCGCTGGGTCCGGTCGCTGAAGGTCTCTTCATCTGGACCGGTGGTCTGGGCATCATCATTGCCTTCACCATCTGGCTCACCTCGCGTCCTTCCTAGGTCGCTGGCGGCCCGTGCCGCCAACATCACTACGTACTAATGAATCTTGAGAAAAGGATGAGAGACAACATGGGCGACCATAGTCACGGCAGTCCGGACGACTCGGGCACCGTTGCTAAGGCTGGCACGGGAACCCTGGAGAAATTCCAGGATCCCGGCCTTCCGCCGCATCGGAAGCGCTTGGCAGATACCGACCCGCATGCAGAGAAGCGAGCAGAGCGTCAGGTAGCGCTGCTGTTCATCATCTCCATCATCGGAACGCTGTCGTTCTTTATTGCTTACTTCGTTCTCGGACGTCCGGAAAACCTCTCGGACATCCGTGTACAGAACGCGATGCTCGGCCTTGGCACCACTTTTGCCATGCTTGGCATCGGTATCGGCATTGTTCACTGGGCCAAAACCCTGATGCCGGACCACGAAATCTCGGAAATGCGTCATGAGGTCACCACCGAGGCTGACCGCAAGGACGCCGAGGAAATCATTAACCAGGTGATCGAAGAGACCGGCATCAAGCGCCGTCCGTTGATTCGCAACACCCTCATCGGCGCCATTGCCTTGGCTCCGATCCCGGCGATCTTCATGTTCCGCGACCTCGACCGCTCCGGCAAGAACGCCGGCGAAATGATCGAGCAGTTCCGCCACACCATGTGGGACAAGGATGTGCGTCTGACGCGCGATCCTTCCGGCACTCCCATCAAGGCAGCCGACGTCCAGATCGGTTCGGCGTTCCACGTCATTCCCGAGGGGCTCGACGAGGCCGAGGACGTGTTGAACGAGAAGGCCAAGGCAGTTGTTCTGTTGATGCGCCTTGACCCCTCGAAGATGGAAATCTCCGCAGGACGCGAAGACTGGCACGTGGACGGCATCGTTGCCTACTCGAAGATCTGCACGCACGTCGGTTGCCCCGTTGCACTGTACGAGCAGCAGACGCACCACCTGCTGTGCCCGTGCCACCAGTCGACCTTTGACCTCACGCAGGAATGCAAGGTCATCTTCGGCCCGGCCGGACGCCCACTGCCACAGCTGCCAATCACGGTTGACTCCGACGGCTTCCTGGTCGCCCAGAGCGATTTCCATGAGCCTGTTGGCCCGAGCTACTGGGAGCGTGGCTAATCCATGAGCACATCAACTGAGTACACCCCGAAGACCTCCACTGGTCGCATTGCCCACTTCGTCGACCAGCGTGTCGGCGGATCGGTCATCGTCAAGGAATTCGGTCGCAAGATCTTCCCTGACCACTGGTCCTTCATGTTCGGCGAGGTGGCGCTGTACACCTTCGTCCTGTTGCTGATCTCCGGAACGTTCCTGACGTTCTTCTTCGATCCGTCGATGGCACACGTCATCTACGATGGTTCGTACAACCCGCTCAAGGGCATTGGCATGTCGGCCGCCTACTCCTCGTCGTTGGATATCTCCTTCGACGTGCGTGGCGGCATGTTCATGCGCCAGGTCCACCACTGGTCGGCAATCCTGTTCGTCGCCGCCGTGTCGGTCCACATGCTCCGGGTGTTCTTCACCGGCGCATTCCGCAAACCGCGCGAACTGAACTGGGTTGTCGGCGGCGTGCTGCTGATCCTGGCCATGGCTGCCGGCTTTACCGGCTACTCGCTCCCCGATGACTTGCTCTCCGGCAACGGCCTGCGCATCATCGATGGCGTCATGAAGTCGATCCCGCTCGTGGGTACCTACCTTTCGCTGTTCCTCTTCGGTGGCGAATTCCCGGGCACCGTAATTATTCCGCGTCTGTACTCGCTGCACATCATGATCGTTCCGGCGATCATCCTGCTCATGGTTGCCTTGCACCTGTTCATGGTTGTTGTGCACAAGCACACCCAGTACCCCGGCCCGGGCCGCACCAACGACAACGTCGTGGGCTTCCCGGTCGGTCCGGTCTACGCGGCCAAGGCCGGCGGATTCTTCTTCATCGTCTTCGGCATCGTTGCGGCAATCTCCGGATTGCTGACCATCAACCCGATCTGGAACTACGGCCCGTATGACCCGTCGCCGGTTTCCGCAGGCACCCAGCCTGACTGGTACATCGGCTTTGTTGATGGCGCCCTGCGCCTGATGCCGGGCACGTTGGGCAACTTCTCGTTCGAGTGGCTCGTCCCGCTACCGTGGGGCACCAACACCCTGACGCTGAACGTCCTGTTGCCGGCGCTTGTCCCTGCCGGCATCATGTTCACCATCATGTTCGCCTGGCCGTGGATTGAAAGCTGGGTCACCAAGGACAAGCGCGAACACCACCTGCTGGATCGCCCGCGCAACGCCCCGTTCCGTACGGGCATGGGTGTCGCCGGTGTTGTGTCCTACTGCGTGATGTGGGCCGCGGCCTCCTCCGACTTGATCGCCACCCACTTCCACGTGTCGTTGAACGACGTCACCTACTGGTTGCGGGCGCTGTTCTTCATCGGCCCGATCCTCGGCTTCATTGTGGCCCGCCGCATTGCACTTTCGCTGCAGCGCAAGGACCGCGAGATCGTCTTGCACGGTCGCGAAACCGGCATCATCGAGATGTCCCCGGAGGGCACCTTCACGGAACGCCACGAACCGCTGGATGCCTACAAGCTGCACCAGCTGGTCAACTACGAAGACCGCAAGGTCATCGCCGCCCAGCCAAACGCAGCCGGCCACATCAGCCGCAGCGAAAAGCGCCGCGGCGCCCTGTCCAGGTTCTTCTTCGAGGATCGCGTGGCCCCGGTTACGCCTTCCGAGTTGGCTGCACTGCATGCCGAGCATGGACATGGTCCGGCAGAAATCGAAGACTCCACCACGGAATCAATCGAAAAGTAGTATCTGCCAGGAATTCATCCTGACTGCTGGGGCCCACCAATTGGTGGGCCCCAGCAGTTTTTAACGCACATTTGACCGTGCCACTTGAATTCTAGGGGGCCGAGGGCGACGAACACCGGGCACAAATCACTCCCACTCCCCCGGACGCCACGACCCCTTGGTCGTCGTGGCGTCCGGTGTCATTCCAGTCGGCGGCGAGCCAGTACTGGTGAGAGACTGCGAGGGATTCCCCGCGGCAGCTCCTGCTGCCTGATGACCACAAACCCGAAGGAAGCCACCACGCCGACATGCGTGGCCAGCAGTGATGAGCATGAATTCCCCGAGTTCGGGGGATGCCTGCAATTTCCCCGCTCACGTGTTGTTGTGTTGCCCTGAACCCGACGACTGCCCCGCCGGTCCGGAGACGCAGGCATCGGTGGCATCGAGGTGGCTCGTGATCGCCGTCATCACCTCGGTCATGTCGGGGTATGGGAACGGGTGACCCGCGTCGTCCAGCCAAAGGCCGCAAGCGGAAGGGATGGCTGCGGCGAGTCGGTGGCCGTGCTCGATCGGCAAGAACGCATCGGCGTTCCCGTGTATCACGAGGGTGGGTGCCGTGATCATGCCCAGAAGCGGGTAGCGGGAGCGGGTCACGGCGACAGCAACCTGGTGCTGCAGCAGTGCACGGAGGTTCAATCCGTTTCGTTCGCGCAGGTCGTAAAGAACGATCCTGGTCCACTCCTCCACGTCGACAGGTTCGTCTCCGCCTTGCGCGACCAGCCCCGCGAGGAGCTCCTTCACGAGATTTGATTCCCCGCCGAGCAAGCGGTAGCGCAGCAGTGGCAAGTCCGCTATCGCCGACTGGATCAGCGGCCAGGCCCGAGGCCCGGGCATGGAGGTGTCGGTTGGGTCCGCCGACGTTGACATGAGGGTGAGGGAATGGACACGCTCGGGGTATGCGATGGCGACCTCTTGGGCGACGAAACCTCCGAGGGAGAGCCCGAGCACGTGAACGCGGTCAATGCGAAGCTCGTCGAGGACGGCGACCGCATCGTTCGCCATGTCGATCAGCGAGTACGGATGCTTTCGGCTCCAGCCCGTCATCCAACTCGACGCGCCGGTGCCCCGATCGTCGTACCTGACCACGCGGTATCCGGCCGCCGACAGGGCGCGCAGGAACGCGGGCGGCCAGAACAACGAGCCCACACCGAGCGAGGAGTTGAGCAAAACGACTCCCTTCTCCACACCGGCAGGAGGGATGGACTCGTACCAGATCCGGACCGCGCCGGACTGGGCGTACCCCGATTTGCCGTTGACGACTCCCGTGACGGGGCCGGCGCGGATGCGGGCAATCGTTCTCTCGGTGCCGGGCGGCAGACGGGGCCCTCGCCACGCCAGAAGCGCCGCGAGTCCGCCAAGTCCCAGCGCCGCCGATGCCAGCGCCACCCACTTCCTCATTGACTCAGCATAAATGACGGCCCCTGCTCGCGTCCTCACCCCGCAGATGCCACTCCTTGCGCTGATTCATCGTCACGTTCCCATGGCATCCACCTCGCTGAGGGGGAACCAGCCTGTTCGAGTGCACCGATCACAACCACCGGCTTGGCGCCACGACCATACAGCTGGCCCCCACGGCCGGTCTCGGGGCCACGGCACCAGGGCTGTCGCCGCCGCCATGCGCCCCGGCCCGGGTTCAACGCCTGAACCCGGGGATCCTGCATCCGCGGGCCGCCGGTCCCGATGCCACAACTGATGTGGGAGTGCGGCGATTCATGTCTCGGTTGGCAACGGCCACCTACATCGCCGTGCTGCGGACCCCACACGACGACACCCGGAATTCAAGTGAGCACCATGAAAAAGCCGGCATTCGCTACATCGTGGACGACGTTGCCGCCGCCCTCGATTTCCATGTCAACCATCTCGGTTTTGCCGTGGAGTTGCACCCTGGACCGGGCTTCGCCGTCCTGGGCAGGGCGCCCTTGAGGCTGATGCTCAGCGTTCCGTCCGGCAAGAACCCCGCCGGTGTACCCCTGCACGCGAATGTGATCACCGGGGCGGGCCGCAAGCAGCCGCTGCTGGAAAGATCCCCCGGGGAACCTGGCGGAGCTCTTTGAACCGCCTCCGACCGCCGCTTCCGGCACAGCCCCCACGGAGCCCACAACGTCGCCGGGTTTTGCATCCCCGCAGCCGCAATCGCCGCGCCGAAGCCACACTCGGTTCCGCAGCGCGTCGGCGCACCGGCGCCCCCCGCCGCCGAGGGTCGGCCGCACGGATGCCCTCAAGGCCGCTGCGGACCGCTCTGGAGCGCTGGAACTAGCGCACGGTGGTGTAGCGCGGGCTGCGGGTTCCCTGGCGCTGCAGCGGGACGAAGAGCTTGTAGCGGTCCGAGCGGTACAGGGAGATCGAATAGTCGACGAGAACCTCGCCGACGAAGGCGTAGCGGGTGATGCGCAGCAGCGGGAAGCCCACATCGACCTGCAGCAGTCCGGCATGTTCGCTGGTCGCCGCGGTACTTTCGATCTGGTCCTCGCCCCATTCCAGGATCAGGCCGTAGCGTTCATGCAGCGACTGGTAGAGCGAAATGGGTGGAGGGTCGTTCAGGAAGCCGGGCACCAGCTCGCTGGGCATGAAGTTCTCATCCAGGCTCATGGGCTTGCCATCGGCAAGCAGGAGGCGGCTGAAGCGGATCACGGGTTCACCCTCATCGATCTCCATGTGCCGCGACAGGCTGCTGGAGGCGGGCGCTTCCTCGAAACGCAGCACGTGTGCATCGGGGACCATGCCGCGCCGGACCATTTCCTCGCTGTATGAGTTCAACCGGATCTGCAGGTCAAGCTTCGGGTGCGCCACGAACGTCCCCACGCCGACCACGCGCTTGAGCACCTGGTCCTCGACCAGCGAGTCGATGGCCTGTCGCAGGGTCTTCCGGGCCACGTTGAATCCCTCGGCCAGCTCGCGTTCGGGCGGCAGCCGGTAGCCGGGCTGGCAGACCGTCGCTGCGTGGCTGCGAAGGATCTCGCGAATCTGCCGGTATTTGCTGACCGGCGAGTCCTCGTCGATCGTGCCATGCACCTTTGGCTGCGGCGCGTAGGGTTTCACGTTTGCTCCATTGTCGTCGGGCCGGCACCCGGCCCCTCTGGATACCATTCTCCCGCATTCGGTCGCTGGCCGCTTAAACAGCGGAAGCGGTGTTTCCCTCCCCGCGAGGGGAAAGAAGCACCGCTTCCACCGATGAACTTCGTTTGTTACGCGCCCGGGTTAGTGGGCGTGGTTACCGCGGCTGAACTCGTAGACCCAGCCAACAAGGGCGATGATCGTGAGGCCAACACCGATGTACACGACCCAGAAGCCCAGTGCCAGACCGGCAAAGCCGATCGCGGCACCCGTACCCAGGGCCAGCGGCCACCAGCTCCACGGAGCGAAGAGGCCGACGGTGCCGGCGTTCTCGTGGATGTCGCCGTCAAGACGGTCCTCGGGACGGGCACCCACGCGACGCGAGGTGTGCAGCAGGTACCAACCGATCATGATGCACATGCCCGAGAGCATGAATAGTGCGAGGAAGCCTACCGGCTCCTCCCAGTTCACCATGATGCCGTAAACGATCCCCACCGGGGTGAAGAAGAAGATGCCGCCCAGGAAGAGCCAAGATTCTATTTTCATCTCTACTTGTCCTTCTGGTCTGCCGGGCCGAAGATCTTGGCAACCGCGGTGTCCGGGGTCGAGCGTGCGCTCAGTTCCGGGTGGTGGAGGTCAAGAGCCGGGCGCTCGGAACGAATGCGCGGAATCGAGTGGAAGTTGTGGCGCGGCGGCGGGCAAGAGGTTGCCCATTCCAGCGATGCACCAAAGCCCCACGGGTCATCCACGGTGACCTTCTTGCCGTGGCGGTGCGTGGTCCAGACGTTCCAGAAGAACGGGATCATCGACATGCCCAGGATGAAGGCGAACACGGTGGAGAACTGGTTCATGGTGGTGAACCCGTCTTCCGGCATGTAGTCCGCGTAGCGACGCGGCATGCCGATGACGCCCAGCCAGTGCTGGATCAGGAACGTGCCGTGGAACCCCACGAACAGCATCCAGAAGTGGATCTTGCCAAGGCGCTCGTTGAGCATCTTGCCGGTCCACTTCGGCCACCAGAAGTAGAAGCCTGCGAACATCGCGAAGACCACGGTTCCGAAGACCACGTAGTGGAAGTGGGCGACCACGAAGTAGGTGTCCGAGACGTGGAAGTCCAGCGGCGGGGCCGCCAGGATGACGCCGGTCAGGCCGCCGAAGAGGAAGGTCACCATGAAGCCGATGCTCCAGAGCATCGGGGTCTCAAAGGTGATCGATCCCCGCCAAAGTGTGCCGATCCAGTTGAAGAACTTCACGCCGGTCGGTACCGCGATCAGCATCGTCATGAAACCGAAGAACGGCAGCATGACAGAGCCGGTCACGTACATGTGGTGTGCCCACACCGAGACGGACAGCGCAGCAATCGAGATGGTTGCGAAGACCAGGCCCTTGTAGCCGAAGATCGGCTTGCGGGAGAACACCGGGAAGATCTCAGAGACGATGCCGAAGAACGGCAAAGCAATGATGTAGACCTCTGGGTGGCCGAAGAACCAGAACAAGTGTTGCCACAAGACCGGTCCGCCAGCTTCCGGATCGAAGACGTGCGCTCCGAACCTCCGGTCCGCGCCAAGCGCGAACAGTGCTGCTGCCAGCGGCGGGAAGGCCATCAGGATCAGGATCGCGGTGATCAGCGTGTTCCAGGTGAAGATGGACATGCGCCACATGGTCATGCCCGGTGCACGCAGGCAGATGATCGTGGTGATGAAGTTGACCGCGCCCAGGATGGTACCGAAGCCCGAGAGCGCCAGGCCGAAGACCCAGAGGTCTCCACCCACGCCGGGGCTGAAGGTGGTGTTCGACAGCGGCGCATAGGCGAACCAGCCGAAAGAGGCTGCACCCTGCGGAGTCAGGTAACCGGCCAACGCAATCGTCGAGCCGAAGGAGAAGAACCAGAATGCCAACGCGTTCAGGCGCGGGAAGGCGACGTCCGGTGCACCGATCTGCAGCGGCATCATGACGTTGGCAAAGCCCGCGAACAACGGGGTTGCGAACATCAGCAACATGATGGTGCCGTGCATGGTGAACAGCTGGTTGTACTGTTCCTTGGTCTGCAGGATCTGCATGCCCGGTTCGAACAGCTCGGCGCGGATGACCAAGGCCATCACGCCGCCGATGCAGAAGAAGATGAACGACATGATCAGGTACATGTACCCGATCGTCTTGTGGTCGGTGGAGGTGATCCAGTTGACGAAGATCCGTCCCTTGGAAACCGGAACCACGCGCGGCGAGAGGGTCTTGGCCTCATCGGTTGCGTATTCGTAAGTAGTCACGATGGATTACTTTCCTTCCGATGCGTGGGCCGAAACCTGGTTGACCTCGCCGGCCTTACGGTCGTACTCTTCACCGATGTGGCCATCCTTCATGGTGGCCAGCTGGTTCAGGAATTCGCCTTCGGAGACAACCTCCACGTTGAAGAGCATCTCCGAGTGGTATTCACCGCAGAGCTCAGCGCACTTGCCGTCGAATCGTCCTTCGACCTGTGGCGTGAGGTAGATGTAGTTGGTCTTGCCCGGGATCATGTCGAGCTTCTGCAGGAATGCAGGAACCCAGAACGAGTGGATGACGTCGCGGCTGTTCAGCTCGAGCGTGACGGTCTTTCCAACAGGCAGGTACAAGGTGGGCAGAGTTTCCTCGACGCCCGCTTCACCGGTCAGGTGTGCCTGAACGGTGGATTCGTACTTTTCCTGGCCCTGGTACGTGTAGTTGTAGTCCCATGCCCACTGCTTGGCACGGACGTCAACGACAAGCTCGGAATCCACGGGGGTGTTGATCGTCTTCTCGGTGCTGTCCGAGAACGTGAAGAACGTCAGAACCAGCACGAGCGGCACGGCCGTGTAGAAAATTTCGATGGGCAAGTTGTAGCTGAGCTGGCGCGGGTAGCCAGTGTCGTTCTTGCGGCGGCGGTAGGCGATGATGCACCAAAGCATCAGACCCCACGTCAAGATACCGATCACAAGTACGGTTATCCACGTGTTGACCCAGAGATCCTGGACCATACCGGTGTGGTTGGTGGTATCACGTTCGACGTTTGGGAGCCAACCTCGCTGGACTTCCGCTGAACATCCCGTCAACAACAACGCGCCGGCGCCGGCAATCGCCAAGACTTTGGCTATGCCTTTCCGGCGGCTGCTGGTTCGGTCTTGCGAACTCACAGACGGCCCTTCCTCTTTGTTGGTGCTGAATGAGTCTTCGACACCCAGCGGCCGGACTCAAGTGAATCAACGCTGATGAGGTCGAAGAAAACCATAGTTTTACTACTTATCGTAGAGCTTACCCTCTCGGGCATGCCAATGCCGACCAAAACACCGCCCAGGGACGAAGATGTCTCAACGTATGGGCGGTGCATTTGGTTCCGTCTTAGTGGAAGGAATCTCCACAGGCGCAAGAGCCCCCGGCGGAGGGGTTGTCGATGGTGAAACCCTGCTTGGAGATGGTGTCTTCGAAGTCAATCGAAGCGCCGTCCAGGTAGGGAACGCTCATCTTGTCCACGACAACCTCAACGCCGTCGTAGTCCTTGACGGCGTCGCCCTCAAGCAGGCGCTCGTCAAAGTAAAGCTGGTAAATCAGGCCCGAACATCCCCCTGGCTGAACGGCGACGCGCAAACGAAGATCGGTGCGGCCTTCCTGTTCAAGCAGTGAACGGACCTTTTCTGCTGCGAAATCCGAAAGCTTGACCTCGTGGCTCGGAAGCTCGGTGGTGTCCGCGGTGGTCTCATTGGCTGCAGTTGTCATGCGTGATCCTCCATATACTGCTCACTTGGGCGACGCCTCAAGCGTGGCCCCTCATCTTCAATGGTACGACGACTCCGCAAATGCTGGCGCGGCGACCTCGTGCTGGCCCTATAGCCCGTGGTTGTTCAAGCGTGCCAAGAGCAACGCCTCGGCCAAAATTGCATGACGGAAATCGCCCAGGTGCAGCGACTCATTGGCCGAGTGCGCCCTGGAGTCCGGGTCCTCGACGCCGGTAACCAGGATCTGGGCGGCAGGGAAGACTTCCAGCAAGTCGGAGATGAACGGGATGGATCCGCCGATGCCGGTTTCCACGGCCGGAACGCCCCATGCCTCCCCCAGTGCCCAGAGGCTTGCCTGGGCCGCGGGTGCCGAGGTGTCGGTGGCAAATGACTGTCCGGCCTCGTCCGCCTCGAAGGAAACCTGCGCGCCGCCGAGGTCCTGGCCCATGATGTGCTCGCGCACCGCCGCGGTGGCGGCCTCCGGGTCCTGGCCGGGGGCCACGCGCAGGCTCAGCTTGAACCGCGTGGAGGGCAGCAGGGTGTTTGACGAAAACGCGACCGAGGGAATGTCCATGCCGATGATGGACAGGGCCGGCTTGTTCCACAGCCGGTCGGCAATGTTGCCGCTGCCGGCCAACGTCACCGAGTCCAGCACCGAGGAATCTGCGCGGAACGCGGCTTCGGGGTAGTCGACGTTCGCGTGCTCGTTGGAGACCAGCCCCTTGATCGCGACGTTGCCCTGCGCGTCGTGGAAGGTGGAGATCAGGCGCGCGGCCACGGTGGGGGCATCGAGCACCGGCCCGCCGAACATGCCGGAGTGCACCGCGTGGTTCAGCGTGCGGACCTCGACCACTCCCCCGACCATGCCGCGCAGGGACGTGGTCAACGCCGGAACCCCGACCTTCCAGTTGCTGGAGTCGGCGACCACGATCACGTCCGCCTCCAGCCGGTCGCGGTGGGTCTCCAGGAATTGGCGGAAGCTGGGCGAGCCGGCCTCTTCCTCCCCTTCGAGGAAGAAGGTGACGCCCAGGCCGAAGTCGGCAATGGTGTCGAGCACCGCGCGCAGGGCGGCAATGTGCACCATGATGCCTGCCTTGTCGTCGGCCGCGCCGCGTCCGTAGAGTCGGCCGTCGATCTCGGTGGCCGTAAAGGGCTTGGTGTTCCACAGGTCCTCGTCGCCCGGGGGCTGCACATCGTGGTGCGCGTAGAGCAGGATGGTGGGCTTGCCGTCGCTGGCCGGGCGGCTGGCCACGATCGCCGGCCCTCCCATGGCACCGGTGGCGGTGGGTACGCGGAGGATCTCGACATTTTCCATGCCAGCCTCGCGCACCAGCTGCGCCACGGCCTCGGCACTGCGGTCAAGCTGGGCGGGGTCGAACGATTCCCAGGCAATGCCGGGAATCGCCACCAGCCTGCCCAATTCGGAAACAATGCGGTCAAAATCCGCATCGACGTGGGTGCTCAAGGCGTCCCGATCCACGCCGAAAGACGCAGGGGTCGCGGTGTTCTTGGTAGTCATACGAAAAAGCCTACAACCGCGCCGTGTGCCCAATGCCGATGGCGTGCCGGGTGCAAGCTAGACTGGCTACGTGTTTGGACGCAAGAAAGATCAGGCAGCTTCCGTAGAAGCGCCCACAGATGAGACCACAAAGCCCGCCGGCAAAAATGCCCCGACCCCGAAGCGCAGTGCGCAGCAGGCGCAAAACCAGCGCCCGCTGGTGCCCACCGACCGCAAGCTTGCGCGCGAGGCCGAGCGTGCCCAGCGCCTGGAGGCGCAGAACCGCATGCGTCTGGCCAACGAGACCGGTGACGAGCGCTTCATGGCGGCCCGGGACCAGGGACCGCAGAAGCGCTTCGCCCGCGATTACGTGGACCGCCGCTTCATGATCGGCGAATACCTGATGTTCGCCGTATTCGCGTTCCTGATCGTCTCGCTGAGCCTCTCGAAGTTCCCGCAGGTGACCGTGTACGTGACCTTCGCCCTGTGGATCCTAGTGGGCCTGGTCGCAGTCGATGCGTTCATCATGTCGCGCGGCCTGAAAAAGGCCCTGGTCGCCCGCTTCGGCTCGAACGACCGCGGAGTGCTCTATTACGGCATCATGCGCGGACTGCAGTTCCGCAAGCTGCGTCTGCCCAAGCCGCAGGTCCGCCGCGGCGAGGACCCGCGCTAAACCACGCAAAGCGTTCAACTATCCACACCAAGGCGTGTGGCACCCACCGGGACTTGATTCCGACCCGGGAGCCACACGCCTTTTCGCTGCCCGGGAACCACCGGAAGGCATCGGCCCGACTCCCCCCGCTGGCCGCCCAAACGCCGTGGGCCCCATCACCGATGGTTCGGTGAAGGGGCCCGCAAAGCCAAAGGCTACTACTTCTTGGCCAGTGGCCTGCCCTGGGCCTGTGCCGTGGCGAGGGCCTTGTTGATGCCGCGGACCCAGAGCGGTCCCTCGTAGAGGAACGCGGTGTAGCCCTGGACCAGGTCCGCGCCGGCCTGGAGGCGTTCGATGACGTCCTCCCCGGTGCTCACCCCGCCCACCGAGATGATCGCCATTTCGGCGGGGACCTTTTCGCGCAGCACCTTGAGCACCGCCAGCGAGCGGGCCTTCAGCGGCGCGCCGCTCAGTCCGCCCGCCCCGATCTCGGCGACCTTGAACGCGTCGGAAACCAGCGGTTCGCGGGCAATGGTGGTGTTGGTGGCGATGATGCCGTCGAGTTTCAGCTCGGTGGCCAGCGTGGCGACCTCGGCAAGGTCCTCGTCATTGAGGTCCGGGGCGATCTTGACCAGCAGCGGAATGTGGCGCCCGGCGACCCGGTCGGCCTCGGCGCCCACCGCGGTCAGCAGCGGTCGCAGCGTCTCCACGCCCTGAAGCAGACGCAGTCCCGGAGTGTTGGGAGACGACACGTTGACCACCAGGTAGTCGGCGTGGGCCGCCAGTTCGCGGGTTGAGACCAGGTAGTCGGCGACCGCGTCATCGAGTTCCACGGTCTTGGTCTTGCCAATGTTCACGCCGATGACCGGGCGGCGGGCGCCAAAACGGGAGCCCAGGCGCAGCCGTGCGGCGCGGATGCGCGGTGCCACCGCGCGCGCGCCGTCGTTGTTGAACCCCATGCGGTTGATGACGGCCTTGTCCTCGACGAGGCGGAACAGCCGGGGCTGTTCGTTGCCCGGCTGCGCGACACCGGTGATGGTGCCGACCTCCACGTGGCCGAAGCCCAGGTCCGCCAGGGCAGGGATTCCTGCCCCTTCCTTGTCGAACCCGGCCGCCAGGCCGAAGGGCGAGGGGAAGTCGATGCCCATCACGGTGCGGCGCAGCGCCGGATCGGGGGCACACAGCTTGCGCGCGATGACCGACACCCCAAGCTTCTCGGCCAGCCGGAGGGCATCGAAGGAAAAGTGGTGTGCCTTCTCGGGGTCCATCTTCGTGAAAACAAGACGGAAAATCGTGGGGTATATGCGCATGACTCCTAGTCTTCCCCGCAACCCCGCTTCCAAACAACTTCAAGTTCGTTATGCTCAACACATGTCGCACGCCTCCTCACTCGGCTCCAGGCCTGCATTTCCGCCCCGGGACGATCCCAGCGCCGCCTGGCCGGAGTACAGCGCAACGACGCGGCCCGGTGCCTGGGAGCCAGACATCCTGGGCGAGGGGTTCAGCTACACGACCCTGCCGATGGGCGAGGATGCCGAGGGCGAGCTGTGCGCCACGTTGGTGCGCCATCGACGCCCGGCCACAATCCCCGGCCACGTGCGGCCCACCCAGGGTTCCCGGTTGCGCGCCGCCCTTGACAGGCTGTGGCCCAGGCCAACCTCCCCCGCGCCGGTCCCTGCCCCCGGGGCATCCGGGACAGCGGGCAGCCCGGCCGGCTTCGTGCTGGCGGTGCACGGCTGGAGCGACTACTTCTACAACAACGAACTGGCCCGTTACTGGACCGACCGCGGCTACGCGTTCTACGCGCTGGACCTGCGCCGCTACGGGCGCAGCCTGCGCGCACACCACCTGAACCCCGGCTTCACCGCAGCCCTGGACGAGTACGACGCGGACCTGGAAGCGGCCCTGGAAATGATCCACTCGGTGGAAGGGCCGGACGCGACGGGGATCTGCGTGGCCCATTCCACCGGCGGTCTGGTGGCGAGTCTGTGGGTCAACCGGCACCCGGAGGCCTTCGAGGCGTTGATCCTCAACAGCCCGTGGCTGGAGCTGCAGGGCAGCTACCTGGTCCGCTACGCCGCCCAGGGGGTGGTCGAACCCATTGCGCGGCGGCGGCCGCGGGCCAAGCTGCACCTTCCGGAGTTGGACAACTACTGGCGCTCGATGAGCCGGCAGGCGCTTGGTGCCTGGGACCTGCATCCGCGCTGGCGCCCACAGATTTCCTTCCCCGCGACCGCCGGCTGGATCACCGCGGTCATGGCAGGGCACCGGGAGGTGGCCAGGGGGCTGGACATCAAGGTCCCGGTGCTGGTGCTGACCTCGAAGACCTCACACCTGGGCACCAGCTTCGACGAGTCGATGCTGCACAGCGACAGCGTCATCGAGGTCAACGTGGTGCGCGAGCGGTCACTGAAACTTGGCCGGGACGTCACCAACGCGGTGGTCGCCGGGGCCATGCACGATGTGTTCTCCTCCCGGCCCGAACCGCGGGCCGCCGCCTACGCGGCCATCGACCGCTGGGGCGCCGGCTACCTGCCGGGACACGGGGTCCGCGCGGATGCGGCCGCGTAGGCGGCGCTGACGGCCGCCGGTCAGCCGTTCGCCGCCGGCGCCTTGGCGGCCGCCGGCTTGTCCACCGCTCCCCCGTAGCGGCGGTCGCGGCTGGCGTATTCGCGCACCGCATCCCACAGCGTCGTGCGGTCGACGTCGGGCCACAGCTCGTCGATGAACACCATCTCGGCGTAGGCCGACTGCCAGAGCAGGAAGTTGGAGGTGCGTTGCTCGCCGCTGGTGCGCAGGAACAGGTCGACATCCGGCATGTCGGGCTCGTCCAGGTGCCTGGCCACGGTCTTCTCGGTGACCTGCGAGGGCTTCAGGGTGCCGGCTGCGACCTGTTCGGCGATGGCCCGCACGGCGTCGGCGATCTCCGCCCGCCCGCCGTAGTTCACGCACATGGTCAGCTGGCAGGTCTGGTTGGCGGCGGTGAGCTTCTCGGCGTCCTTGAGTTCGTTGACCACCGTGCGCCAGAGCCGCGGTTCGCGTCCGGCCCAGCGGACCCGCACGCCCCAGTCATTGAGCGTGTCGCGCTGACGGCGCAGGACGTCGCGGGAAAAGCCCATGAGGAAGCGCACTTCCTCGGGGCTGCGCTTCCAGTTTTCGGTGGAGAAGGCGTACACCGAGACGTACTTGATGCCCATTTGCACCGCTCCGGCCATCACGTCCAGCAGCGCCGCCTCGCCGGCGCGGTGGCCCTCGGTGCGGGGAAGCCCGCGCGCATTGGCCCAGCGGCCGTTGCCGTCCATCACGATGGCCACGTGTTGCGGGACCAGTTCGGGGCGCAGGACGGGCATCGGGGCATCGCCCGGGCGCACCGCGGGGATGACGGGTCCGGGCTTGCCGGTGATCTTGGGGGCTTTGCTCATCTTCGCTCCACGAGTTTGAGGGATTTCACTGCGCGTTCCAGGTGCCATTGCAGGTAATTGGCCACCACCGCGGCGGCCTGGGCACGGGTGGCCGCGTCCGCTGCGTCGATCACGGCCCATTCGCCGTCAAGCAGGGCAGCGAGCAGGGTCACCGTTGCAGGTGACGGGGACATCGACCCGGCGGGCCGGCAATCGTGGCAGACCACCCCGCCCAGGGGCACGTTGATGGCCTGGTGCGGGCCCACCGCCCCGCAGCGCACGCAGTGGGTGAAGCTCGGCGCCCAGCCCGCGGTGGCCAGGGCCCGCAGCAAGTAGGAATCCAGCACGGTTCCGGGTTCGTGCCCGCCGCGGGCCAGGGTCGCCAGGGCGCCATGCAGCAGGCGGTATTGCGGGGCGATGGATTCGGCATCGGCGTCGGTGAGCCGTTCGGCCGTCTCCAGCATCGCCGCACCGGCGGTGTAGGCGGAGTAGTCGGCCACGAGCGCCTGCCCGTAGGGGTGGCGCAGCTGGGCCTGGATGATGGTGTGCAGCGAGCGGCCGGCCACGATCTGCGCATCGACCTCCATGAACGGCTCGAGGGTTGCCCCCATTTTGGAGCTGGTGCGCCGCACCCCCTTGGCCACCGCACGGATCAGGCCCAGTTCCGGGCTCAGCAGCGTGATGATCCGGTCGGCCTCGCCCAGTTTGTGGGTGCGCAAGACAATACCGCGGGTGCGGTAACTCTTTGCGGTAAACCCTGAACGTGCCACGCTGTCCATCATCTCAAAATAATGGGGGTCCCGTGCACCGTTGCGGCGTACGGGACCCCCATGTACTACGTTTTCCCGGTGTCAGTGCTGGTCGCGCACCGCGCGGTTGACGGCCGAGATCACTGCCTTCAGCGAGGACATGGTGGTGTTGGTGTCAACGCCCACGCCCCAGAGCACGCGCTCGCCCACGGCGCATTCGACGTAGGCCGCGGCGGAGGCGTTGCCGCCCTCGGACAGGGCGTGCTCGGTGAAGTCCAGCACGCGAACGTCCACGCCCTCGTTGGACAGGATGTTGACCAAGGCGTTGATCGGACCGTTGCCGGCGGCCGAGCGGCGGTGCGGGGTGCCGTCGATGAGCAGCGTGGCGGTCAGCGCGAAGCTGCCGTCCTCGGCGGTGTCGGCGGTGGCCGAGCCGAGCTTGAAGCGGCCCCACTCCTGCGCATCCGAGCCCTCGGTGACCGGCAGGTACTCGTCCTGGAAGACCGACCAGATGGCTGCCGAGGAAATTTCCCCGCCCTCGCCGTCGGTCTTGCGCTGGATGACGCCGGAAAACTCGATCTGCGCGCGGCGCGGCAGGTCAAGGGAGTGCTCGCTCTTGAGCAGGTAGGCGACCCCGCCCTTGCCGGACTGCGAGTTCACGCGGATCACTGCCTCGTAGGAGCGGCCGATGTCCTTCGGGTCGATCGGCAGGTACGGCACGCCCCAGGTGATCTCGTCCACGGTCTTGCCTGCCGCGGCGGCCTCGGCCTCCATGGCCTCGAAGCCCTTTTTGATGGCGTCCTGGTGGGAGCCGGAGAAGGCGGTGAAGACCAGGTCTCCGCCGTAGGGGGAACGCTCGGCGACGGGCAGCTGGTTGCAGTATTCGACGGTGCGGCGGATCTCGTCCATGTCGGAGAAGTCCAGCATCGGGTCGATGCCCTGGCCGAAGAGGTTCATGCCCAGGGTCACCAAATCGACGTTGCCGGTGCGTTCGCCGTTGCCAAAGAGGCAGCCCTCGATGCGGTCGGCGCCGGCCAGGTAGCCGAGCTCGGCGGCTGCAACGCCGGTGCCGCGGTCGTTGTGCGGGTGCAGGGAGAGCACGATCGAGTCGCGGTTCACCAGGTTGCGGTGCATCCACTCGATGGAGTCGGCGTACACGTTCGGCGTGGCCATTTCCACGGTTGCCGGCAGGTTCAGGATCATCTTGTTTTCCGGGGAGGCCTCGAGGACCTCGGCGACGGCGTCGGAGATGCGCTGGGCGAATTCCAGTTCGGTGCCGGTGAAGGACTCCGGGGAGTATTCGTAGGTGATCTTGGTGCCGACCAGCTGCTCCTCGTACTTCTTGCACAGCCGCGCGCCGGTCAGGGCGATGTCGACGATGCCGTCCTGGTCCTGGTTGAAGACCACGCGGCGCTGGAGCACCGAGGTGGAGTTGTACAGGTGCACGATGGCCTGCTTGGCACCCTCGAGCGCCTCGTAGGTGCGCTCGATCAGGTGTTCGCGGGACTGGGTGAGGACCTGGATGGTCACGTCGTCCGGGATGCCGCGCTCGATGAGCTGGCGGACGAAGTCGAAGTCTGTTTGCGAGGCGGACGGGAAGCCGACCTCGATCTCCTTGAAGCCCATCTTGACCAGGAGGTCAAACATCTTGTGCTTGCGCTCGGGGCTCATCGGGTCGATCAGGGCCTGGTTGCCGTCGCGGAGATCCACGGCGCACCAGCGCGGGGCGGTGGTGATGTATTTGTCCGGCCAGGTGCGGTCGGGCAGCGAGACGTTGATCTGGTCCTGGAACGGCACATACTTGTGGACGGGCATTCCGGAGGGCTTTTGCAGGTTTTGCATTTCAGTGGGCCTTTTCCTTGGTGGTGAGAAAGTGGGCCGGGACAGTGGGTGACTCCGCAGCGAGGGGTCGGCCGAAGGACGCGTTAGAGTCCTGTTTGGGTCTCGCCGCGGCGGCTTAGTAGAAGTAGTCCGAAATGCACAACTTCACCATAACACCAGGAGTTGGCTGCACCGGAAGCCGGTCGCACAATATTGCAGTTGCTTGTCACATAGTGCCGGGCGCCCCGGAATCCCGGAGCGCCCGGCGGTGCGCATCTAGAAGCCGAGCTTGCCCAGCTGCTTCGGGTCGCGCTGCCATTCCTTGGCGATCTTCACGTGCAGGTCAAGGTAGACGCGGGTGCCCAGCAAGGCTTCGATGGCCTTGCGCGAACGCGTTCCCACGTCGCGCAGGCGCGCCCCGCCCTTGCCGATGATGATGGCCTTCTGGCTCGAGCGCTCCACGTAGAGGTTCACCCGCACATCCAGCAGGGGGCTGTCCTCGGGGCGTCCCTCGCGCGGGATCATTTCCTCGACGACCACGGCCAGGGAGTGCGGAAGCTCGTCGCGCACACCCTCCAGGGCGGCCTCGCGGATCAGCTCGGAAACCATCTTGGCCTCCGGCTCGTCGGTCAGTTCGCCATCCGGGTACAACGGCGGGGAAAGCGGCATCTGCTTGACCAGCACGTCGGCGACCTCGGAGACCTGGAAGTCCTTGGTGGCGGAGACCGGGACGACCGCGGCCCAGCCGCCCTCGCCCAGGGTGTCGACCCCGAGCTGGGTGACTGCCATCAATTGGGCCATCAGCGCTGCCCGGTCAACGGTGTCGGCCTTGGTCACGATCGCGACGATGGGCTTTTTCTGCAACTGTGCCAGCTGGGTGGCGATGAACCTGTCGCCGGGGCCGATCTTCTCGTTGGCCGGCAGGCAGAAGCCGATGGCGTCGACCTCGGAGAGGGTGTCCGCGACCAGGTCGTTCAGGCGCTGGCCGAGCAGGGTGCGCGGGCGGTGCAGGCCCGGGGTGTCGACCAGGATCAGCTGGGAATCCTCGCGGTGCACGATGCCGCGGATGGTGTGGCGGGTGGTCTGCGGCTTCGAGGAGGTGATGGCCACCTTCTGGCCGACCAAGGCGTTGGTCAGCGTCGACTTGCCCGCGTTGGGGCGGCCCACGAAGGAGGTGAATCCGGCGCGGAAGTCATCGGGCCAGCCTCCGGTGGGCAGCATCTGTGGCTTCTTGATGTTCCGGCTCATGATTGCTCCTTGTGATGCCCTGCATCTTTGGCGGCGGATTGTTCGCCGGTCTTGGGTTTTGTTTCTGCCTTGCGCACCAGGATCTTGCCGATCCTGTTGCGTCGTCCGCTCAGGGAGAGGACCTTCATTTCAATGCCTTCGATGGTGGCGTGGGATCCGAGCACCGGCACCGATTCAAGCACCTTGCCCAGCAGCCCGCCCACCGAGTCGACCTCGTCCTCGTCGATGTCGATGTCGAAGAGTTCGCCCAGTTCGTCGATGGAGGTGTGGGCGCGCACCACGAAGCTGCCGTCGCCCACCTCCTCTATCTCGACCTTTTGCCGGTCGTACTCGTCGTCGATCTCACCGACGATTTCCTCGATGAGGTCCTCCAGGGTGACCAATCCGGCGGTTCCGCCGTATTCGTCGATCACGATGGCCATGTGCGTGGATTCCTGCTGAAGTTCGGGCAGCAGCTCGGCCACGGTCTTGGACTCCGGGACGTAGCGGACCTTGCGGGCCAGGTCCTCGACCAGGTCGGTGCTTTCCGGGCTCAGGTGCAGCTTGTAGGCCACGTCCTTGAGGTAGACGATGCCGAAGATGTCATCGGCGCTCTCGCCGATCACCGGGACGCGCGAGCATCCCGAGGCCAGGAACAGGTCCATGGCCGCGTTGAGCCCCTCGCCCTTGGCGATGGTCTTCATCTCGGTGCGCGGCACCATGACCGAGCGGACGTAGGTGTCGTCGAGGTCGAAGACGGAGTTGATGATTTCCGCCGCTTCGTCCTCCAGCCCGTCGCCCTCGGTGGCCCGGTCAACCAAATCGCGCAGGCGTTCCTTGGACAGGAAGCCCTCTTCCTCGGCGACCGAGCGCGGGCTCAGGGCCTGGCCGATGCCCACCAGCCAGGTCGGAATGGGCCCGAGCACCACGCGCAGGAAGCGGACCAGCGGCGCGGTGTAGCGCACGACGGTGTCGGCGTGGCTGCGCCCCAGGCGGCGCGGGGAAACCCCGACCAGCACGAAGCTGACGGCCGCCATGGTGACGGTGGCCAGCAGGCCGGCAAGCCAGATGTTCTCGAGGCGGTCCAGGTAGAGGATGGCAACGGCCACGGCCGAGGCCGTCTCGAACCAGATCCGCCAGAAACGCACCGCGTGCGTGTGGCTCTGGGCGTCGGAGAGGATGTTGGCCAGGTGCGGCGAGGCGTAGTCGTTGCGCAGCGCCTCGGCCTGCTGCCGCGAGATGTAGAGATACGCCGACTCGGCGGCGGTGAGGAGTGCTGCACTGAGGATGAAGACCAGTGCACAGAGCGCGAGGATGACCGCGGTCACTAGTCCATCGTCTCCAGCGGAGCCGGGCGGCCCAGGAAGGCTTCGAGCAGCTGGCGCTGGAGGGAGAACATGATTTCCTTCTCCTCCGGCTCGTCGTGGTCGAAGCCCAGCAGGTGCAGCATGCCGTGGGTGGTGAGCAGCAGGATCTCGTCCTCGACGGAGTGTCCCTGGGCCAGGGCCTGGGTGGTGGCGACCTGCGGGCAGATCACGATGTCGCCGAGCATGCCGGCCTGGGTGGGCGAGCCGGGGACGCCGGGGCGCAGCTCGTCCATGGGGAAGCTCATCACGTCGGTGGGGCCCTCAAGGTCCATCCACTCCACGTGCAGCGCGCTCATCGGCTCCTCGTCGAGCAGGATGATGGAGACGTCGGTTTCCGGGTGGACATAGAGTTCGGCCAGGATGTGGCGTCCCAGCGCGTTGATGCGCTCCAGGTCCGCGGCGATCGCCGATTCGTTGTTGACCTCTACGCTCATGGGGACTGCTCCTGGTTTTCGGGCGCGCGGCCCTGCTGTTTCTTTTCGGGCGGGTGTTCGGGGTTCTTCGAGGTGGTGGCCCGGCGGCGGGCGCGGGCCTTGGAACGGTTGAAGTTGGGGTCCTGGCGCACGGTCCAGCGCTCGTAGGCGCTGACGATGGCGCCGACCAAGCGGTGGCGGACCACGTCGGTGGCATCCAGCTCGCAGAAGGCGATGTTGTCAACGCCCTCGAGGATCTCGGTGACCACCCGCAGCCCGGACTTGGTGCCGCCGGGAAGGTCGACCTGGGTGATGTCTCCGGTGATCACGATCTTGGAGCCGAAGCCCAGGCGCGTCAGGAACATCTTCATCTGTTCGGGTGTGGTGTTCTGCGCCTCGTCCAGGATGATGAACGCGTCGTTCAGGGTGCGCCCGCGCATGTAGGCCAGCGGGGCGACCTCGATGGTGCCGGCTGCCAGCAGCCTGGGCATCGAGTCGGGTTCGATCATGTCGTGCAGTGCGTCGTAGAGCGGGCGCAGGTAGGGGTCGATCTTGTCGGTGAGCGTGCCGGGCAGGAAGCCCAGCTTCTCCCCCGCCTCGACGGCCGGGCGGGTCAGGATGATGCGGCTGACCTCCTTGGCCTGCAGGGCGGCGACCGCCTTGGCCATGGCCAGGTAGGTCTTGCCGGTGCCGGCGGGGCCTATGCCGAAGATGACGGTGTTCTCGTCGATGGCGTCGACGTAGCTCTTCTGGTTCACCGTCTTGGGGCGGATGGCCTTGCCGCGCCCCGAGAGGATCTTCAGTCCCAGCACCGATTGGGCGTCGTCGGCACCGGAGTTTTCCAGCATGCGCACCAGCTGCTCGATGGTCTGGGCGGAAATGCGGGTTCCGTTGCCGGCCAGCGTGCGGGCCTCGGTAATCACGCGCAGTGCCTTGTGGGCCTGGGTCGCATCGCCTGCGACCTTCAGCTCGTTGCCGCGGGCGTGCAATTCCACCTGCGGATAGGCTCCGGCGATCACGCGCAGCAGCTCATCGTGTGCGCCGAGCGTGGCGACCATTTGGTCCGAACTGTCGAACTGGACCAGGGCGTCGGTTCCCCGGGGCTGGCCCACTTGGCTCACTTGTTGGTCCATACGACTGTTGCAGCCTCCGCATTCCGTGCCGGCGAATGGCGCCTGCGGTCTTTCCGCGGCCATGGTTCCCTGCACTTCACCAATCCTATCGTGGATGGCGGCGCCGCGACCGGGCCGCGGCGGCCAAGACGGCCGCGGCATCGCTGCGGGGCATGGGTCCGGCCAAAACCGGAGGCTGAAAGGCATTCGAACCGGTTGTGCAACGATTCGGGCACAACTTCCATTCGTACATATCAATCACGCAACAGTCCACGCGAATCGCGGATTTCAGGCCCTACCGGCAGTCAACTTATGCCAAGCTGGGAAGCGACCGGAGGCAACACTCCCCGCCATGCCGGTCCCGCCGTACTCCCCCAGCGTCTTTGCAGAGAGCCTTCCTATTCCGATGTTCCGTTCCCGTCGCTCCCCCCGTTCCCGCCTTGCGGTGCTGGGGCTCACAGTGGTGCTTGGCACCCTTGCCGCCTGCGGGCTGGCAGTCCCGGGCGAGCAATATTCCATGCCGAAGGCGGCAACCAGCGTGCAGACGCCGGCGCCGCTGCCGAGCGTGGAGATGGAATCGCTGAACACCAACGCACACATCCCGGTGTACTGGTTGGCGGAGAACGACGGAACGGTCTCGCTGTATCGGGAGTTTGTCCGCGTCAAGGGGGCTGGGGACCCGATTGCCGATTCGGTGCGCTACATGCTCTCGCAAAAGCCCGCCGACCCTAGCTACTTCAGCGCCTGGCGGCCCAGTTCGGCGGTGGGAGCGTCGATCAGCTCCGACAACGTCATCACCGTTGACCTCTCGGCCAAGGCCTTCGACTCGAACGTCGACGAGGGCCTGGCCGAACGCTCCATCGCGCAGCTGGTGTTTACCGCCACGGCCGCCGCCTCGAACGCCGGGATCCTCACCGAGGGGCTGGAACCAAGCGTGCGGATCCTCGTCGACGGGGAAACCGGGTACGACGCCTTTGGGCGCATTGCCCTCGACCACAACTTCGTGCGCGATGCCACGCTGGCCGCACCCCTGTGGATCATCGACCCGCAATTCGGCACCACGGAAAAGGCGGGCCAGGTCACCTTCCACGGAGTGAGCGCAATGTTCTCCGGCGGGGAGTTCTGGGAAATCACCCGCCGCGGGGAATCCACCGACGAGAGCACCGTCGTGGCCTCCGGGGCGCTGCACACCGGCGGCGACTCGCTGGGCCACAACGAATTTTCCTTCAGCTATGTGCTGGCACCCGGGGACTACAGCTTCTCCGCGTGGGGCATCGACGCGCAGACCGGCCACCACGCCGGCACCGAATCCAAGGACTTCACCGTCAAGCAGTAGCGTCGGTACGCACCTTCCCGGTGCCCCCCCCGGATGCAAAAGATCCCCCTGCCCCGTCCGGATTTTCCGGCCGGGGCAGCGGGATCTTCCGGATTTAAAGCTGTCCCAGCAGGTGTCTGGTGAGCACCAGGGCCGCGGGACCGGCGGTGGAGGCGCGCAGCACGTGGTTTCCCAGCAGCGCGACCTTGGCCCCGGCTGCGGTGAACTTCGCCAGTTCGGCATCCGAGATCCCGCCCTCGGGCCCCACGACCAGCTGGATCTCCGGCCGCGTCCCGGATTCGGCTGACGCCGGCACCGGGTTGGTTTCCAGCCAGCCGGCCACGATGGCGGCGAGGGACTCGGTGCCGGCCTCGTGCAGGACGATGACCAGGGCCGGGGCAGGGTCGGAGATCCGCCCGGCGATGTCCCGGGCGAGCTCTGCGCTGTTGAGCATCTGGCGGACCTCGGGCAGGAACGTGCGGCGGGACTGCTTGAGCGCGGCGAGCACCGTGCCCTCCCACTTGGCCAACGCCTTGGCCGCCTTTGCGTCGTTCCAGCGCACGATGGCACGATCCGACTGCCAGGGACGCACCGCGTCGATGCCCAGCTCGACCGCCGACTCCACGGCCTGCAGGTCCCTGTCCCCCTTGGCCAGCGCCTGCACCAGGGTGATGGCCACCGGCGGCAGCGCCTCGATTTCCAGGCCGCGCACTGTCGCATCCAGCGCGGCCTTGTGCGTCGCCGTGACCTCGGCGATCGCCCGCACCCCGGAGCCGTCGACCAGGTCGATCGTTTCGCCGGCGCGGACGCGCTTGACGGTCACCGCGTGGTGGCCCTCGGGGCCGTCGAGCCGCAGTTCGGCGCCCACGTGCGCGTCCTTGAGCTCACCGGGGGCCAGGAAGAAGCACTGGTTGCTCATGCGCCCAGGTTGCCCAGCTTCCCGCGCAGCCGCGAGAACATGCCGCCGCTGTTTTCCATGCGGCCCTCGGCGAATTCCTCGCCGCGGAGCTTGGCCAGCTGCTCGAGCAGCTCGCGTTGGGCGGCATCGACCTTGGTCGGGGTCTCGACCTGCAGGTGGACGATGATGTCCCCGCGCTTGCCGCCGCGCAGCCGCGGGACGCCGAGGCCCGGAAGGCGCACGGTGTCACCTGACTGGGCACCGGATTCGACCTCGATGACCTGGGAACCGTCGAAGGTCTCCAGGTCCAGGTCGGCGCCGAGGGCGGCGGCGGTCATCGGCACGTTCATGCGCGCATGCAGGTCCACCCCGTCGCGTTCGAAGATCTTGTGCCGACGGACCTCGATCTCCACGTAGAGGTCGCCGTTGGGGCCGCCGCCGGGGCCTGCCTCGCCCTGGTTTGCCAGGTGGATGCGGGTGCCGCTGGCCACGCCGGCGGGAACCTTGAGCTGCTTGGAGATGCGTTCGCGGACGCGGCCCTGGCCGTTGCAGTCGATGCAGGGGTCAGGGATGGTGGTGCCGTAGCCGCGGCAGGCGGCACAGGTCTCCACCGTCATCATCTGGCCCAGGAACGAGCGCACCGGGCGCTGGACCTGTCCGGCGCCGTGGCAGATGGAGCAGGTGACCGGGGAGGTGCCCGGGCGGCAGCAGCTGCCCGCGCAGGTCGTGCAGGTGACTGCCGTTTCCATTTCCAGCGGGTACACGGTGCCGGCGACGGCATCGGCCAGGTCGATGGTGGCGGTGATCAATGCGTCGCGGCCGCGCTGGGTGCGCGATGCGGGGCCCTGGGCCCCGCCGCCTCCGCCGAAGAACTGCTCGAAGATGTCGCCGAAGCCGCCGCCCCCGCCAAATCCGCCGCCGCCGCCGAAGCCGGTCTGGCCGGTGCCGTTTTCGTTGCCGGTGGAATCGTAGTTGGCGCGCTTGTCCGCGTCGGAAAGCACCTCGTAGGCGCGGGTGACCAGCTTGAACTTCTCGCTCGCGTCATCCCCGGGGTTCACGTCGGGGTGGAGCTTGCGGGCCAGCTTGCGGTAGGCCTTCTTGATTTCCTCGCTGGTGGCGTCCTTGCTGACGCCCAGGACTTCGTAATGGGTGCTCACAGTGCTCGCTGTGTCCTTTCGTACTTCACAAAATGTGTTTCGACCCGCATTAGCCGGCCAGGATTCGGGAAAGATATCGGGCGACGGCGCGAACCGCGGCCATCGAGGTGGGGTAGTTCATCCGGGTCGGGCCCAGCACGCCGATCATGGCCTGCTCGCCGGGACCGTATCCGGTGGCAACCACCGAGGCCTCGGTCAGCGCCCCGTACTGGTTTTCCGTGCCGATGCCCACGGCAATGCCGTGCGCGTCCTGCTCGAGTTCGGAGAAGAGGCGCAGGAGCACCACTTGTTCCTCGAGCGCCTCCAACACCGGGGTGATGCTCAGCGGGAAGTCCATGTTGGCCCGGGCCAGGTTCGCGGTGCCGGCGGTGATGATGCGGTCCACCGAGCTGTTCCGGGCCAGGGCACCCAGGACCTCGGCCAGGGCGCGGACCGCCGGGGCCAGTCGCGGATCGACCGTGTCCGGGACGCCCTGGGCGAGCCGGGCGACGTCGGAAATCGGCTTGGCATCCAGGACCGAAAGCAGCGCCGCGCGCAGCCGCTGCAGGTCCGTCTCCCCCACCGTGGGCGGGAGCAGGATGACGCGCTGTTCGACCTTGCCGCTGGAGGCGATGAGCACCACCAGGGTCTGCCCGGCGCCCAGCCCGACCAACTCGATGTGGCGCACGGTGGCGTTGGAGTAGTGCGGGACCTGGATCAGCGCGACTTGGCGGGTGATGCTGGCCAGCAGCCTCACGGTGTTTTCCAGCACATCGTTCACATCGTGGGAACCCTCAAGCAGCGCCGCGATGGCACGCCGCTCGGCGCCCGAGAGTGGCTTGATGTCGCCGATCTGGTCGACGAAATGCCGGTAGCCCTTTTCCGTGGGGATCCGCCCGGAGGAGGTGTGCGGGGCAACGATGAGCCCCTCTTCCTCCAGGGATGCCATGTCGTTGCGGATCGTGGCGGCGGAGACGCCCAGGTCGTGGCGTTCGAGCAGGGCCCGCGAACCAACCGGCTCGCGTGACTGCACGTAGTCTTCAACGATGGCTCGAAGGACCTCGAGCCGACGCGGTTCGGTCATTCTCACCTCTCCTGACAAGCCGGATCACCATGGTCAAGGGGGCGCTGCACTGGCCCCGGCCGGGCACCGGGGTCCGGAGGCGCGCATTGGCACTCGACACGTTCAACTGCTAAGTCTAATACGTTTCACATCGCTTGTTAGCATGGTTTGGTCCTTGACCGCGATGCCGCGTTCGACACACCGGCCAATCGCCGCACCGCACGCGGCCCGCCGTTTGGCGATCGGCGCCGCCGCAGGCATCGCCCGGGGACCTGTTGACCACTAGGTGAAAGTGACACGATGAGCAACCACGGCTGGGGCGCCCAGGACATCAGCGCCCCCAAGAAACTCGTACTGCGCAAGGTCCCGCTGGCGCTCGGCCTGCTGCTGGAGGACGTGGAGAGCGGGTGGGTCGGCGAGGTCGTGCGGACCGAAAAATCCGGCGGCATGCGCGTGATGGTCCTCGAGGACCGGCGCGGGCGCACCAAGTCCTTCCGCGCCGGCTTCGGCTTCCTGCTTGAGGGCGAGCCTGTGGAAGTCATCGAGCCCGCCGCCGCTCCCCCGGCACCCCAGGGAACCGCGCGCAGCGCCTCGGGTTCGCGCATGGTCACCGAGCTGAAGGCGCGCACCGCCCGGGCCAGCCGCATCTGGGTCGAGGGCAAGCACGATGCCCAGCTGGTCGAAAAGGTGTGGGGCCACGACCTGCGCGTCGAGGGCATCGTGGTCGAACCGCTGCACGGCGTCGACGACCTGGCCGGCGCCATCCGCGCCTTCGCCCCCTCCCCGCAGCGCAAGCTCGGCATCCTGGTCGACCACCTCGTTTCGGGGACCAAGGAGGCGAAGATCGCGGCCGAGGCGATGCGCGTGCCCGGCGCGGCCGGCAATGTGCTGATCGTCGGGCACCCCTACGTCGATGTGTGGCAGGCCATCCGGCCCTCCGTCCTGAAAATCAGGGCGTGGCCGGTGGTGCCGCGCGGCACCGACTGGAAGACCGGCATCCTCAAGGGACTGGGCTGGCCGCACCAGGAGCAGATCGACATCGCCCAGGGATGGGAGAGGATCCTGGGCCAGGTGCGGTCCTACGCCGACCTGGAGCCCTCACTGCTGGGCCGGGTCGAGGAAGTCATCGACTTCCTGACCGCCGAGGACCACTGAAAACCGCACGGAGCGGGCAACCGGCCCGCCTGCCGGGCAGTGAGGTTACTCACCGCGCGCACGCATAGTGGGCACGTGGGCCATTCGGGATGGCGCATAATCCACACCAAATCCGCGCGCCCGGCCCAAATGCGCGCAGAACGGCATTTCGTGTTCACCCGCGGTGCCCGTTTGGGGATAAACTGGCCAACGGTTCATCCAACCCAACGAAGAGGACATCAGAAGTGGTAAACGAGGCACGAAATGCACCCGGCGGCGACAGCCAGCCGGATCGATTCGAAGGTTCCTCGGCCGCACCCCTGCCCCTGACTCCCTCCGAGGATCGCCAGTGGGCCATGATCGCCCACTTCGGCGCGATCCTGGGATGCGTTCCCGCGCTCATCATCTACGCGGTGTTCAGGGCCCGCGGCCCGTTCACGGCACAGGAATCCAAGGAAGCGCTGAACTTCACCTTCCCGCTGACCGTCCTGGCCATCGTGCTGCACCTTTTCTCGATGATCCCCGGTGTCGGCTGGTTCTTCGCGATCCTGGTCGTGGCCATCTGGCTATTCCTGACCATGAGCGGCGTGCGGGCCGGAATCAACGCCAACAAGTCGCGCCCCTACCGCTACGGATTGAACCTGCGCCTCTTCCACTAGGAATAGCACACACGTACAAAAACGGTGTGGAACTTGGAAACGCCTCAAGGCGAATCCGGGCTCCACACCGTTTTTTGTTGCCGGCCGATGCCGGGTCTAGAAGTCCAGCAACCGCCGCAACACGGCATCTGCCAACAAACGCCCCTGCAGGGTGAGGACGACTTTCTTGGCGAACGCCGCCTCCGGCACCACCAAACCGTCGGCGATCAACCCCGCAATGGCGGCGCGTCCAGCTGGCTCCAGATCTCTGGTGTCCATGCCATCGACGATGCGCGTGAGCAGCATGGCCCGCTCCAGGTAGCGCGCCTCGGCGTCGGGGGTTTCCCGGCCTGCCGCCGGTGAGGTGCCAGCGTCGATGCGCTGCTGGTAGGCCGCCGGGTGCTTGACGTTCCACCAGCGCAGCCCTCCCACATGGGAGTGCGCGCCCGGGCCCGCTCCCCACCAGTCACCGCCCCGCCAATAGGCCAGGTTGTGCAGGCAGCGGTTGGCTTCGTCCTTGGACCAGTTGCTGACCTCGTACCACCCGTATCCCGCGGCGGCGAAAAGCTCGTCGGCGATCAGGTACTTGTCCGCGTGGTCGTCATCGTCGATGTTGGCCACTTCACCGCGGCGGATTTGCCCGGCCAGCCGGGTGCCCTCCTCGATGATCAGAGCGTAGGCCGAAATGTGGTCGGGATCGTAGGACAGCGCCGTTTGCACGCTGGTGCGCCAGTCCTCGATGGACTCGCCCGGGGTCCCGTAGATCAAATCGACGCTGACCTGTAGGCCTGCTTCCTTGGCCCAATTCACTGCCATGCCAACCCGCTCGGGGTTGTGGGTCCGGTCAAGGGTCGCCAAAACATGAGGGACAGCCGACTGCATGCCGATTGACACGCGGGTGAAACCGCCGTCGGCCAGCACCTGGAGCGATTCTCGGGTGACCGAGTCCGGGTTGGCCTCGGTGGTGATTTCCGCATCGGGAGCCAGCTCCCATTGCGTGCGGATCTCGGCCAGCACTCGCACCAGATCCTGCGCGGGCAGCAAGGTAGGAGTACCGCCACCGAAGAAGACGGTGGAGACTTCGCGCCGGGGAACACCGGATTGCTCAAGGACCTTCGCACCAAAGGCAATTTCCGCGGAGACCGCCTCGGCGTAGGTGTCCTGGCTGGATCCGGAGCCGAGCTCGTGCGCGGTGTAGGTGTTGAAGTCGCAGTAACCGCAGCGCACGGCACAGAAGGGAATGTGGACGTACACCGAGAAGGTGCGCTCCGCGGCGCCGTCGATGCAGGTTGCCGGAAGCAACCCGTTGGACGGCGCCGGATCCCCGAGGGGCAAGGCAGAAGGCATAACTACTTCTTCTTGGGCTCGTCGGATGACAGGGCGACGATGAAGGCTTCCTGGGGAACCTCCACGCGGCCGACCATCTTCATCCGCTTCTTGCCGGCCTTCTGCTTTTCCAGCAGCTTGCGCTTACGGCTGATATCGCCGCCGTAGCACTTGGCCAAAACGTCCTTGCGGATTGCGCGGATGGATTCGCGGGCAATGATGCGTGAACCGATGGCTGCCTGGATCGGCACCTCGAACTGCTGGCGAGGAATGAGTTCGCGCAGTTTTTGGGTCATCATGTTCCCGTAGGCGTACGCCTTGTCGCGGTGTGTGACGGCGCTGAACGCGTCGACCTGCTCGCCCTGGAGCAGGATGTCGACCTTGACCAGATCAGAAATCTGTTCGCCGTCGGCCTTCCAGTCCAATGATGCATAACCACGCGTCTTGGACTTGAGCACATCGAAGAAGTCGAAGACGATTTCTGCCAGCGGAAGCCAGTAACGGATCTCCACGCGTTCCTCGGAGAGGTAGTCCATGCCGCGCATGACGCCACGACGTGACTGGCACAGTTCCATGATGGCGCCGACGAATTCGTTCGGTGCCAGGATCGTGGCAGCCACCATCGGCTCGTGGACCTCGAGGATCTTCCCGTCGGGGAACTCGCTCGGGTTGGTCACGGTGCGCAGCTTCTTGTCATCGGTCATGACCTCGTACACCACGTTGGGCGCGGTGGAGATCAAGTCCAGATTGAATTCTGCTTCGAGGCGTTCACGGGTGATTTCCAGGTGCAACAGGCCCAGGAAGCCGACGCGGAAACCGAAGCCCAGGGCCACGGAGGTCTCAGGGACGTAGGTCAGTGCCGCGTCGTTGAGCTGCAGCTTGTCCAGCGCGTCGCGCAGTGCCGGGTAGTCCGAACCGTCGATCGGGTACAGGCCGGAGAAGACCATCGGCTTCGGGTCCTGGTAACCGCCCAGGGACTTTTTGGCCGGCTTGGCAAAGTTGGTGACGGTGTCGCCGACCTTGGACTGGCGCACGTCCTTCACACCGGTGATCAGGTAGCCGACCTCGCCGACACCCAGGCCCTTGGAGGGAACCGGTTCCGGTGAGGAGACACCGATTTCCAGCAGCTCGTAGGTGGTGCCGGTGGACATCATCTGTACCTTCTCGCGCGGCGAGATGTGGCCGTCGACGACTCGGACATAGGTCACGACGCCGCGGTAGGTGTCATAGACCGAGTCGAAGATCATGGCGCGGGCCGGTGCGTTCGGGTCCCCTATGGGTGCTGGCAGGTCGCGAACCACCTTGTCCAGCAGTGCCTCGACGCCCATGCCGGTCTTGCCCGAGACCTGAAGGATGTCCTCGGGGTCGCAGCCAATGAGCTTGGAGATCTCCGCTGCATACTTTTCCGGCTGCGCGGAGGGAAGGTCGATCTTGTTGAGCACGGGAATGATCGTCATGTCATTCTCCATGGCCAGGTAGAGGTTCGCCAGCGTCTGGGCCTCGATGCCCTGGGCGGCGTCGACCAGCAGGATCGCGCCTTCGCAGGCGGCCAGCGAACGCGAGACCTCATAGGTGAAGTCGACGTGCCCGGGGGTGTCGATCATGTTCAGCGCGTAGGACTGCCCGTCGACCTCCCATGGCATGCGAACGGCCTGGGACTTGATGGTGATGCCGCGTTCGCGCTCAATATCCATCCGGTCCAGGTACTGGGCCTTCATATCGCGTGAGGAGACGACTCCGGTGAGCTGCAACATCCGGTCGGCCAGGGTCGACTTGCCGTGGTCGATGTGGGCGATGATGCAGAAGTTTCTGATGATCGCCGGATCAGTCGCGGCAGGCACCGGTGCGGTGCGGGCCATGGGTGACACGTAAGGGACCTCGCTAATGGGGGACGAAAATGTTTGGTGTGGTGCAAAATACTTCGCACAGGCCATTGTCCCATGATTGCGGCACCGTGTCGCACTTCGACTCAGGGGCCTGCCCCTACTGGTAGTTTGACCACATGAAGTTCAACACCGCCGCCGTTCTCAGGTTCCTGGGCCGCACGCTCTCCTCCGCACTCAGGGGCGCCACCAAGCAGCAACCCGGCACCAGCCGCCCGGCAGGCAAGCGTCCCGCCGCCACCTCGACCCGCAGGCCGACCTCGGCCCTTTCCCCCGCAGCGGGCGAGTCCGCCGGCTGGGAATTCGGCGGCTACCCCGGGGACTTCCGGGGACCGGTAAACGCACGGTACGCCCCCCAGGCCGACGGGCAGCCCGATCCCGGGGAAATCGTGTGGGCGTGGGTGCCGTACGAGGAAGACCATTCCCAGGGCAAGGACCGTCCGGTGCTGCTGGTTGGGCGCGATGGCCAGTACCTGCTCGCGTTGATGCTGACCTCCAAGGATCGGAACAACGAGCAAACCCGGGACCGGGACTATGTCGACATCGGCACCGGCAGCTGGGACCGGCAGGGCCGCCCCAGCGAGGTGAAAGTGGATCGGGTGATCCGCCTGCGCGAGGAGGGAATCCGCCGCGAGGGTGCCGTTCTTGGCCAGCAGGCCTTTTCGCGTGTCTCCGAACGGCTGTCCATCGCCTGATCCCCGGCCTACCGCGCGGGTCCCTGCAACGCTTGCCTGCGCAGGGCCAACGGCGAACTGCCGAACCGGGCCTTGAAGGCGCGTGCGAAATAACCTTGCGACGCGAAGCCGACCTGGTCCGCAATTGCACCCACCGGTGTCGCATGCCTGGCCGGATCGGACAAGAGGTCCCGGGCCAGCTCCAGGCGGCGCTCCCGGATGTAGCTGCCCGGCGGCTCCCCCGCCTCCGCGAATATCCGTGACAGGTGGCGTTCGCTGATGCCGATGCCCGCGGCAATCCTGGGGGCCCCGAGCTCCGGATCGCACAGATTGTCCTCGATGTAGCTGCGCGCGGTCGCCAGGTGTCCGACCCCGGACCCGCTGTGGCCGCCGGCAATCAGGTGCCCGAGCAGTTCCAGGGCAGAGCCCTCGGGACACGCCGGACGGCCGGAGGCCCCCTGCCCGGCCAGCGTGTCGCTGACCAATCTTGCAAGTGCACGCAGCTGCTGGTTGGATGCCGCGCCGTGGTTGAAATCCAGGACCCGGGGCTTGAGCAGCGGCTGGCCACCGGAAAGTTCCATGTAGGCGTCCCGCGGAATCGTGAGGACCATTTCCTTCAGTCCCCTGCTGAAGCCCCGCATGAATGGGAGGTCCGCGTCGGCGATGATGGCCTGGCCTGGCTTGACCGATTCGTGGCCATCACGGTGGTAGAAGAGGGCTTCACCCTGAAGCGTGAAGAAGACGGCGATGGCATCCGTGGGATTCCGCCGAATGAAGCGCTCGTTCCGCTCCACGATCTGCGCGCTGCCCGTGACGCCGGCAAACCTCAGCGACCCGTAGCCCAAGCTCACTTCCCGGGCCTCCAGCGGTGATTCATCCATGGTCCGGATATCCAGGGGAATAAGCGCCCTGGCATTGTGGTGCTCCCACAGGTCGAGTCGGTTGGCTGCGGCAATTCCGTTGGTGCTGAACCTCAGTTGCCTGGCCTGCCGGGATCCGGGCAACGAGGAGCCGGGTTCGGCGCTTTCTTCCGGCCCGGCGGCGGATCCCTGCCCGGCATCAACGTGTTTATTGCCCATGGAGCCACCAGTGTAGCGCGAGTCACATGCAGTCGATAGCGCACTTCCGACCGCCTGCCGGCGAGTCCTGTGGGGTCGCGAGTGCAGGGGGTTCCAGTCGAAGGGTGGGGCGCAGCACCCAGGCAACCCGCCGACCCGCCTGCCCGCCCGCCCCCACAATGAACCGCGCTGAGTGATTTTGCACACAGCGGACAACTTTTGGCACCAGGCGGCCACGGACGCCTTTGGCCGCCCCACCCGCGCCTGTGGCCTGCAACACTTTTGGCATAGCCCAGCTTCCCCGCCCAAGGCGGAGAGCGATAGCCCGAAAGGGAGGCACCCAATGCCTATTTTCAATGATGGAATCGCCGAAACCGCATCGCCGGAGACCGCGAACGTTGTCCAGACGGACGTCCTGATTGTCGGCTCCGGCCCGGCAGGCAGCTCGGCGGCACTGTTCCTGTCCAACCAGGGCATTCCGAACATCATGATCACCAAGTACCGCTGGACCGCCAACACCCCGCGGGCCCACATCACCAACCAGCGCACCATGGAGGTGCTCCGCGACGCCGGCATCGAGGACCAGGTCCTGGCCGAGGCGACGCCGCACGAGCTCATGGGTGACACCGTCTACTGCGAGTCGATGGCTGGCGAGGAAATCGGGCGCCGCCCCACCTGGGGGTTCCGCCCCGATCGACGGGCAGACTACGAGCTGGCTTCGCCGTCGATGCCCTGCGACATCCCGCAGACTCTGCTGGAACCGATCATGCTCAAGAACGCCACGATGCGCGGCACGCAGACGCAGTTCTCGACCGAGTACCTCAGCCACACTCAGGACAGCGAGGGAGTGAGCGTTCAGGTGCTGAACCGGCTCACGGGCCACCAGTACACGATCCGCGCCAAGTACCTCATCGGAGCCGACGGCGCGCGTTCAAAGGTCGCCGCAGACATCGAACTTCCCATGGAAGGCGCCATGGACATCGGCGGCTCCATGAACATCACCTTCAAGGCCGACCTTTCCCACCTGGCAGCACACCGCCCCTCCATCCTGTACTGGGTGTTCAACCCCGGATCCAACATCGGCGGCTTGGGGGCCGGACTGATCCGCATGGTCCGCCCCTGGAATGAATGGCTGATCTGCTGGGGCTTCGACATCAACGGCGAACCTCCGGTGCTCGACAACGTCGAGGCCATCCGCGTGATTCGCAACCTGGTGGGCATCCCTGACCTCGAGGTGGAGATCCTGGGCTACTCGCTGTGGGGCAACAACGAGCAATATGCCACGCACCTGCAGAAGGGACGTGTCTTCTGTGCGGGAGATGCCATCCACAAGCATCCACCAAGCCACGGGCTGGGCTCCAACACCTCCATCCAGGATGCCTACAACCTGTCCTGGAAGCTGGCTGCCGTGCTCAAGGGGCAAGCCGGCGAGGAGTTGCTGGAAACGTACTCGGTCGAACGCGCCCCCGTGGCCAAGCAGATTGTCACCCGAGCGAACAACTCCGGACGCGAGTACAAACCGATCTTCGACGCACTGGGCGTCACGGATGCAGCCACCGATGAGGAATTCATCGAAAAGCTCAAGCTCCGAAAGGAGAACTCCCCCGAAGGCGCCGCACGCCGCAAGGCACTCCGGGTTGCCCTGGACAACAAGGACTATGAGTTCAACGCCCAGGGTACCGAGATCGGTCAATTCTACGAATCGAGCGCGGTGGTATCCGACGGCGGCACGCGCCCCGAACCGACGGAAGACCCGATGCTCCACCACCAGAAGTCCACCTACCCGGGGCTGCGCCTTCCGCATGCCTGGATCGGCGACAGGGACAAGAAGTTCTCCACCCACGACATTGCCACGGGCACCCAGTTCACGCTATTTACCGGCATCACCGGACAGGCGTGGGCCGATGCGGCGATCGAGGTCGCCTCACGGCTGGGCATCGCGCTGCAGGCCGTGGTCATCGGCGAGGGCCACGAGGTGCAGGACCTCTACGGAGACTGGTTGCACCAACGCGAAGTCGAGGAGGACGGCGTCATCCTGGTCCGCCCGGACAAGCACATCGGATGGCGGTCGCATTCCATGGTTGAGGAGCCGGAGACTGCGCTTTTCGAGGTGCTGTCCTCGATATTGGGACTCACCTCCCCCGGCGCAGGAGCGTCGGTCGACGAGCTGATGGAACTTACACACTAGATTCCGAGACGTACGGCGGTGCTCCCGGCACCCTGCCTTTCGAGGCGGGGTGCCGGGCTTTCCGTTTCCGGGGCACGGCATCGCTTGGGGAAACCCACGAACCCCGCTTCGCCGCGGCAGGCGTAGCTCACACTGCTGGCGGCGGTATCGACTCGTGATGGCCATCCGAACCTGCTAGTATTATTTCTTGTGTGTCCGCGCAGGTCGACGGGCACTTCTCCCGGGTCGCCATAGGTATCCCCACGCCGCTCAGTCAATGGCCCGGAAGATATCCCTCACCGACCATTACAAGCGATGAGCAAGAGAGTTTAATACAGTGGCTAATATCAAGTCCCAGAAGAAGCGCATTCTCACCAACGAGAAGTCGCGCCAGCGCAATGCTGCCGTCAAGTCCGAGATTCGCACCGCAATCCGCGCAGTGAACACTGCCGTTGCAGCCGAAGACAAGGATGCAGCAGCAGTTGCCTTGGTTGCAGCCGGTCGCAAGATCGACAAGGCCGCCACCAAGGGTGTGCTGCACAAGAACAACGCAGCAAACCACAAGTCGGCCATCTCCAAGAAGGTTAGCGCCCTCTAAGGATTGCTTCACTGAAGCGTCAGGCTCCTTTTCCTCCATATCTAGGGGAAAGGGAGCCTTTCGTGTTTAATCAGCCCGCACGGTTCTCCCCCCCAATTCGCGGCCAACAGTAAGAATGGTTGTCGGAATCGCCTGCGACCGTCCGTTCAGAATGATCGGCTTTTCATCGCCCGCTTGCCGATTCCTGCCGGGAAACAGACAAGGGTACTATCACCTACGTGCTCAGAACACCTGTACCGGCAGATACCTTAATGGGGCAGGACACGTAGGCCAAAACCGACCTTCTCCGGTAGGTTCCGATTGGATCGCCAAAGCTCGGACCACGGAAGCACCCGAACGATGGACAGTCGCTATTAGAATGGACGTGACGTTGCCCGGCATTTCCGTGCCAGACTGGCCTGAGTCTTGCAGCAGATAAGGCGAAGACTGCGGAACCGTCCATTTGCCGTCAGCCGATCTCATGACGGGTTGAGGGTTGCACTCGCTCCCGAAGCAGGCGGCAACCGAGTCCGGCTCGCTGGCAAACTCGAGTTCCACATCGCCCACATACACATACCCCACTGCCGGGCACGCGATGCCGGGCCGCACCGCGATCAGGACAAGGGTGGCGAGAACCGCAAACATCGCCAAGGCAAGCACGGCGACCCATCCAGACTTCATGGTTAGAGACTAGCTCACCATAGGTCGCGCGCCTCTGGCCATGGGGATGGGTCCTGCCATCGCCTTTCCAGCCCGAGGCACCCGGCCACAATGGTTCTCGGTATCGCGGGGTCGTTGGCTTTGCACCTTCGCGCTCCAGGGCTCGTGCGTAATAGCCAATGACCGTTACGAAGGCGGTGCCCTAGCGGCGTGCTGCCAAAGAAATCTGGGTCACGGCCCGCTCTACGGCGTATTCCGGGTCGCGCGAGGCACCCTTGACCTGCGAATCCGCCTCGGCCACCAGTCGGATGCAGCGGGCGAGGTCATCGACGTTCCAGTGCCGGGCCTGTTCCTGCGCCTGCTGGACCTGCCAGGGCGGCATACCCAGTTCGCTGGCCAGCTGCCCGGCCGACTTGCGTGCTCCGGCAACCTTGGCGACCTGGCGCAACTTCATGGCCAGCGTGGCAACGATCGGTACCGGGTCGGTGCCCGTGGCCAGGGCGTGGCGCAGCGTGCTCAACGCAATGTCGGCCCGGCCGGCCAACGCGGCATCGGCCACCTTGAATCCCGTGGCCTCCACACGGCCGCCATAGTACTTGTCCACCATGTCCTGGTCGATGGCACCGGTGGTGTCCTGCAACAGCTGCGAGCAGGCAGCGGCCAGCTCCGACAGGTCACTGCCCAGGGCGGCAACCAGGGCGCGGGCGCCCTCGGCACTGAGCTTGCGCTTGGCGGCCCGGAATTCCTGGGCCACGAATTCGATCTTTTCGGCGTCCTTCTTCAGCGGCTGGCAATCAACCACCACTGCACCGGCGGCCTTGAGCGCATCCAGCAATTTCTTGCCGCGCACTCCCCCGCCGTGGTGCATGACCAAGGTGACCTCGGGTGCCGGGGACTTCGCGTAGGCAAGTGTGTCGTTGAGGAAATCTTCGTTCATGGTGGCCAGTCCACGGACCTCAATGAGCTTGGTTTCGCTAAAGAGCGACGGGCTCGAGGCCATCAGCATTTCGCCGCGCTCGTAGCTGTTGGCCTCGAAGCGGGTCAGTTCGATTTCGGCTGCGGCGCGCAGGGTGCTGCGTACGGCCTCGAAGGCCCGGGTGGCAAGCAGCTCCTCGGGACCCTGCAACAGGATCAACGGGGCAGGCACGACGGACCGCCATGAAATGCCCGCATTCTTGGATGTGCCTCGTGGCGCTGCCATGACCGACCTTTACCTAGTGTTTGACGAACCCCATCGATCCTATCGCCAACCCGAAAGCGCTTCGTCACTCCCCGCCCTTTGCCGGCTTCCGTGTCGATGCCGGTTCCGGTGACGGGCCCAGCGAGGAGACCCGCAACGCCTCCCCGTCCCAGCCAACGATAATGGTGCCGCGGAGGTCGGTGCGCATCACGGCCACGTGGTTCTCCTCCAGGGCCCGCAGCGCCTCGTCGGAGGGGTGGCCATAGGTGTTGTCACTGCCCACGCTGATCAGCGCCAGCGCCGGGTGGACCGTTGGCGCCGTGCGAACCCCGCCGTTTTCGGCACCGTGGTGCGACACCTTCAGGATATCGGCGCGCCCGATGAGTCCCCTGTCGATGAGCTGGTCCATGGCTTCATCCTCCATGTCCCCGGTCGCCAGGATCGATATCCGCCGTTGCACCCCCGGCACCTCGATCTCGAAGCGGATGACCAGGGATGCGTCGTTTTCGCCAGTGAACACCCCGTCCGCGAATGGACCCAGTACCCGCCAGGCCACGGTCCCGGCGGTTCCTGTCGCCCCGGATCCGAGCTGGGTGGCAGCTACTTGGGTGCCCCGGGAGTCGGTGAGCCGTGGCGGATCCGCAGGGTCATCCGCCGCCGAGTAGAAGATCCTGTCAACTGGCCGCCGTTCACCCACTCCGGAAATCCCGCCGTCGTGGTCGGCATGGCGATGGGTGATGAAGAGGGCCGCGACCTTCTTGACGCGCATCCGTTTCAGGCAGGCGGCGATGTCGTCGGCCGTTTTCCCGGTGTCAATCACCACCGCCCCGGCATCCCCGGCGTTGAGCAACAACCCGTCTCCCTGACCGACGTCGCAGGCAACCACAAGCCAGTCGACGACTGGTGCCGGCACCAGGGCAGTGACCGGCAGCAGCAGCCCCAGCAACACCCCCGTCACCACGCCCTGCGCCGCCAACGCAGTGCGTGATCTCCAGGACCCGGCGGACGGCTTTACGTGGCCCAGCCCGATCAGGGTCCCAAGGACGATTCCCCAGGCCAGCAAGACGCCCGCCACCCCGACCGGCCACGGACGCAGCGCCCCTGGCAGCGAGGCGATCCAGGTACCCACCAGACCCACCAGCATGGTGGGCATCCCGGCCACCCACACCAGGACCATGCCCACCAGCGGAAACACCATCAAGACCACCACGGCGAGCGTCCCGGCCACGGTGATGAGGGAAATGAACGGCGCGACCAAGAGGTTTGCCGGCACCGAGTACAGCGAGAAGGCCGGGTTCAGCGCCACCAGGACCGGAAGGCAGGCGATCTGCGAGGCCAGGGAAATCGCCGTTCCCTCGGCCAGGATGGCTGGCAGCCAGCGATTCAACCGTGCAGCCATCGGTCGGCCGATGACCACGATGCCTGCGGTGGCCAGGACGGAAAGCTGGAATGCCGGTTCGCCGGCCAGCCACGGGTCGATGGCCAGCAAGACCACCACCGCCAGGGCCAGGGCCGCGAGGGCGTTCCTGCCGCGGGAGACGTGCAGACCCACTGCCGCGATGGTGCCCATCACCGCTGCGCGCAGCACACTGGGTTCATAGCCCACCAGGAACACGAACCCGAGCAATGCCGCCAGACCCAGCCCCAGCGTCGGCAGGCGGCCGAGTCCCAGTAATCGGCAGAGGGACATGACGAAACCGAGCACCATGGCACAGTTTGCGCCGCTGACAGCACTCAAATGTGAAAGTCCGGCCACCTTCATGGCCTCATTCAGGGCCTCGTCCGCCCCGCTGCGGTCCCCGAACACCATGCCGGGGAGCAGGGCGCGGGCCGGTTGCGGAAGCGATGCGCAGGCCGCCACGAAGCGGGCGCGCATCGCCTCGAAAACCCCTGGCGGCTTGGGCTCGCCCACCGGCAGCAGGTCCGCGGCGGCGTTGAGCCAGAAGCGCTGCCGGTCCCCGGGCTCGGCGGCCGAAACCTTGGCCAGCACCTCGACGGTGCTGCCGCCGGCCGGCGGGACGCCTCCGGCGCGGGATTCGGCATAGCTCAGCCGCACCGGCACTCCGGAGACGACCCAGTTCCCTCGCCGGGCCACGGAGAGCACGCGCGCCTCGACGGTGAACTGTCGATGTTCCCGGGCGTCCTCGGAGAACCTGTCGATGACGCTCCCGGCCCTCGGGGCTGCGGTGAAGGCGAGCTGGACACGCACCGGCGACCCGCCGGACGCCGCTTCCTCCAGCTCGGCCGGGTTGCTGCCAGCCCCGGTCAGCACCAATTGCGTTAAGACCAACGCGGCAGCGGCACAGGCAAGTGCCGGTGCTGCAAAGCTGGGCGTCGCAACTCCGCCCAGCCGCCCGTGCCGGGGACGCAGCAACGCCAGCAACCCCGTGCCGGCGGCCAGCCACAGCCCCACCGCCCAATACACCTGGCGGGCTTCGGCCAGCTGCACCCCGCCCAGCGCCGCGGCCCAGGTCGCGGCCAACGCCCAGCAACCGCGCACATCGATTGGCCCCGGTTCCGGATCCGGCTCGTCTTTCGGCCGCCGTGCCAGCGCAGCGCGGAGGAATTTTACGAGCCTGCCGACGACGGGAGCCAGGTTCCGCCAGCTTCCTACTGCAGCATCGCCCCATTCGTGAGAACCCATGCACTCAAGACCACACGATGACCGTTGCCATGCGGTTCGGGCAGCGCCCGGCTGTGGACAACAACGGTGCCTTCCGGGAATCGGCAGCAGGAAGGAGCACGGTATCGGCACTGCTGCCAAGTCGCACCGTGGGCTCGGTCTGGCCGATTCAACCGGCATCATGGCTGGTTTTTCGGACAGGCGGACGCACATAAAGGAGGCTGGCGGCAACGATTCGGCTTCTCCGAGGTCGAGTAGCGCGCGTTCAAAGTTGGCAAGTAGCCAGACGTTGCCCGTGGCCAGATTGGAGGGGCACCTCAGGGGTGGCGGCATTTTTCACGAGGCGGGAGTCGACCCGAGCCAAGGCCTGCTGGTGCGCAACATCTTCAAGAAGGAAAGGCTGACCGGCCCCGATGGCCTCACGCCCGCCAAGGCCATGGCCTACGTCCGCGAGCAGAGGGTGAAGAGCCTCTAAATTTGCGAGTCTTGGAAAATTGCAGTTAGTAAACCATTTGGCGTTTCATCGTCCTGTGGATACGATGGCCATGTTGGAAAAGGTGCGCACAAAGCGCGAAGAGTGGATCCAGCTGCAGTGGCCTTCTCAAAAATGTTGTCACCACGGTCCTGCGGCACCTAGTGACACCGTTGCTGCGGCAGGGCCGGGCGATTTCTGAATGTTGAGGATTGTCGGCGCGCCCTCCTTCCCTGTACTGGGATATGCCAGCGCACGGGGAGGGCGTTCCAAGGTTGCGTGTGGGAAAGGTTTCGAATGGACTTCGACGAGAGTGTCGCAGATCAGCTGATGTCCGCGTCCGATGAGGCAGTTGCAGTGTTGAGCGAGCAGCGTGGGCCGCGAGCATCGGTGACGGGAGAGGCGCTGGATGAGTTTCGTGGGCCGTTCGCCGTTATGTTCCAGCGGAATGCTGCTGCCCAGTCGGCGGCACGGAACGGCCTGGTTTCGGCGTTGGAGGAACTAGTGGATCAGGTTCGCTTCGCGAAGGCCCGGGCCGAGGAAGCAGGCCGGGAATTGAAGGCCGAGCAGGACAATGCTCGGTGGCACCTGATCCATGGCGAGACCTTGGTTCCTGGTGTGGCAAATATTTGGACCCGGGTTCTGGGGCTTGCCTTGTCCCACTGGTTCTCCGAGTCCGAGGTACGCCGTCCTGAAGTGGCTCTTCCACCGCTAATCTTCGAACCACACGTGTGGGCAACCAGCGGGGGGTCTGGCACGAGTTCTGCCGTTCCGGACGCCTTGAGGCAGGCGGCGTCATTGGTCTTTGACCAGAAGGATGCCGCTGAGCGGGTGTGCCAACGCGTCGTGAGTGCCCTTGGTCGGTTCCAGGCTTCGTGTTCCTGGGCATTGAGTGACGTTGGCACGTTCACGCCAGCGGTTTCTCAATTCAACAAGGATGACCTTGTTGATGCCGGCAAATTGTGGCGGATTGCGGAAGCGTTCGGTACCGCGGGGCAAGACACCGATCTGGCGGTGCCGGTTGAATTGTCCACGACGGCTTTGACCCTCGCGGTCTCCCCGAGCGAGGTGCCCGGGGAAACTCTCTTGACGTTCCTCGCAACGGCTTCGCCACTGGAGGTGGAAGTTGCGTCGGGGAATCGGGAATGGGTCAAACCCTTGGCGTCAGTGCCCCTGGAACGGATCGCCAAGTGGTGGGCCGGGCTCAAGGGCAACGGCCCCGACATCGGGGGTGGGCTTGACGCGGCGAACGGGTATTCGGCGCAGCAGGCGATGTTGCTGGGGGCGGCACCCACGGTGTTCAGGAACCTGGACGGGATGCCCGCGTCGGCCCGGGTGTATGCGAATCAGCTCGCGGTTCCCACGGATATTGAGGCAGCCGAAAAAGAGCTGACCGCGCTTCAGGAACACAGTAGGTTCTCTCGTGCCGATCCCAAGGGCGACGATAACCGCATGGAGTTCCTCACCTCGGAGATCGCGTACCTAAAGGCCGTCCAGTCCGGGAACGTGCAGCTCTACCTGTATGACCGTCGACGGTCGCGGATCGTTGAGATGATCGGCACCCCGGGCGAGGACACGCGGCGGGTGGTCACGTATGTGCCGGGCACGTTCACGAGCCTGAAGAGTTTTTACGACGGTGGAACCCAGGAATTCTCGAGGTACCTGGTGGGGGAAGCCCGGGGCACGGTGGCGTTTGTGTACAAGGACGGGCTCTTCCCGGGGGAGAACCAGCGCGAGGGCGGGTTGAATCTTCGCCTGGGCGAGGCCAACGACCCGGAACGTGGCTTAAACGCTGGACGGCAGTTGGCAGGCTTCCAACCGGGGATGCAATCGGATCCGCTCCTTCGGGGCACCGAGCAGGTAGGGATCGGGCACAGCTGGGGGTACCAGAACCTCACAAGCTCTGAAATCTTTGGCGCCGAGTATGAGAAGTCCATCTCCCTCTCCGGGGCCGGGATACACGAACAATGGGTCCCCGACGCGGGGACACTCTACTCGAATTTCGTGTACGAGGACGACGCCCTACGCTGGGCGCAACTAACGGGACAAGTCTGGGACGGTAAAGTGCCTAGTGCCGAAGAGGGCTTTGCGAATCATTTCTACGCCAGGCCCGACGGTGAGGTGCATCCGATAGATAGCCATAGTCTCATCGCGACCAACAGCCAAGAAAACGACGAGGTACTGAAGCACGTGCTCAACGAGGTAATGAAGTGATCCGGACCCGATTCGCAGCCATCGCTGCGGTGGCGCTGATGTTAAGTCTTAGCGGGTGCATGCCAAGTGATCAGTCTGGGGACCCGACCAGCGTGACGACAACGGAGGAGGGAGGCGCTGTGGAGAGCGAATTGACATGGCAGGAAGCCAAGGCCCGGACGTTGGCCATGCAACTGGAAATCGCGGAGCTGATTCCCGAAGCCAAGGTCGTCAAGATCCATAACAAGAAAACCGGTACCCTGTTCAGCTGCAGCGAAACACAGCATCGATGGAAAGGTTCAAACACCGTTACATTGACAGAGGGCACTGAACCAGAGCCCCTTGTCAGGGCAATTGAAGCCCATTTCCAGGACAGTCGATTCGATATCGAGGCGGGCATTGACAATGTGGGAAATTATGAAGTCCAGTTACGGTCATTGAACACTGCAGAGAACTATATCGTGGCTGCAGGATGGGACCCTGACACAATTCGTATCGATTCAGGATCTCCCTGCTTCACGTTGCCTGAGGGTGTCTATCCGGGCGGCGATTTCTAGGCATTGATGGCACAGGGGGTGCTCGCTGGACGCCCTGCGACACTTCCTGATTTTGACCTTGATCGACAGAATTCGGCCAAGGCTGACGCCTCGACATCGGTAGTGCTGACGGCTGCGCACGACGAGAGAATCGCTGGCTGGTCCGCTGCTTGCGCCGTGATGAGCATTTCAGCGACCCGCTCTGCGCCAGTGAGCGACAGCATTCGTCTACGAAGTCTAGGAGATGAAAACGGTGGTGCCATCGCGTCCGACAGTCAAGACAATAAGAAAGTACTCAAGGACCTGGAAAAGCTGATGAAGAAATGAATCGGTTGCGATTGGCCGCCGTCGCGGTGGCGCTGCTGGCAAGTCTCAGTGGGTGTATGCCAAGTGATCGCTCTGGCGATCTAACCAGCGCGACGACAACGGAAAATGGAGAAGCTGTGGGGAACGTATGGACGTGGCAGAAGGCCAAGGCCCAGACGCAGGCCATGGAACTGGAAATCTCCAAGCTGATTCCCGAAGACAAAGTGGTGAAGATCGACCGAGGCAAAACCGGCATTCTGCTCAGCTGCAGCGAAACTCAACACAATTGGAATGGGGCGACAACTGTCACCTTGAACAAGGGGACAGAACCAGAGCCTCTCGTCAAGGCGATTGAAGCGCATTACCAGGACAGCCGCTTCACCATCGAAACAGATCTCGACATCGTAGGAGACCACCGGATTCAGCTACGCTCTCCGGACACTGCAGAGAATTACATCATCGTAAAAGATGGCCCGGGGACGATCAGTATCGATTCTGGTTCTGCATGCTTCACCCTGCCTGAAGGAGAGTATCCGCGTGGTGATTTCTAGGCATTGATGGCCAAGGTGGGTGCTCGCTGGGTGTCCCTGGGATTTAGGTACTGGGGGCTTATCTGGGCGCACATGACCGATGCAGCCTTCGGTACGGGCGTCGACCAACGTCATAGTCTCTCTCGGGCCTCATCATTGTCCGCAAGCGCGAAATCAGCCATGCCCCAGCCCGGATCTTTCATCGGGCGCCCGGGCGCCGTCGGTTCCGTGATTTTCCCGGGTCGGCGGCCCTGCCCGTTTTCGGGCAGCCGGCTGGCGGCCAGGTCGCCGGCCGGTGACGCAGGGATCCACGTCCCGGGGTCATGGTCTTTCGTCTCGTGGTGGATAGGGAAGCCCGCCGGTTCAGGCGGCCAGGTGCCCGTGCCTGAAGTGCTGGTGGGCGCGGATGATGCGTCGGTACAAGTCCAGGGCCAGTTCCGCCTAGGGCGCCGTGCGCGGGAGACGCAAGATGGTTTGCCGTCCGCCGGGCACCAGTTTCCCCGCCACCGAAAACACCCGGTACCACCACCGTTTCGCGTCCCAAATACCGGCGGCATGAACCGAGGTCAGGATTGAGAGCTGGATCCAGCTGAGAAGGTTCATCGCGAACATCGCCTGGTTCGCCCACGCCTCATCGGCGGCAAACGCAAAGTAGGGGAACCTGCCAAGTCCCGTGTTCTTCAGCGCACAGATCCGGTTTTCACACCGCCCCCTCCCCCGGTGCCGGGCGTCCAGGATCGACAGGCTGTAGCGCGGTGCGTTGGTGAGGAACACGATGACGCGGTTCTCGTCGGTGTCAAACAGGCTCGTCTTCGCCCCCGGGTGCAGGGGCTCGGCCTGCAGTTAGTTCGTGGTTCCCGGCGGGTACTTGCCGCGGAACGGGTCCTGGCGCTCATCGACTAGTCCGGCGTACCTGCAGGTCGCCGAACGAAGGACAGACTGTGGGGGCACAATCGCGCACTAGACAATCGCAAGGTTGAGGCAACCACCGACAAGATTTACTGAATATTCCCCAAAACCCACTTCGGTGTCATCATTACTCTTTCCCGCCAGGAGCACAGCGTGCACACTGTGGCGGAGCCGTTAAAACAACGGGGCTGCTCCGGGTGCTCGCGTACAACCTGCTCAAGCCTGCTAGTTAATGTTCAACCCACCTTTATAGACAACAGTATCTCCGCTGACCGCGCTGAGGTGGGACAGCCCCGAGACCTTCATCGCCTCGCCCAGCGCCTCGTCTGTCCCGCTGCGGTCCCCGAACACCATGCCCGGAAGCAGCGCACGTGCAGGTTGCGGCAGTGCCGCGCTGGCACCGACGAGGCGCTCGCGCATTGCCTGGAACACCCCCGGGGCCGGCGGGCTGCCCACCGGCAGCAGGTCGGCGGAGGCATTGAGCCAGAAGCGTTGCCGGTCCCCCGGCTCGCTGTCGGCGACGGTGGCGAGCACCTCCACCGTGCTGCCGCCGGTCATCGGAATTTCCGGGGCCCGGGATTCGGGATAGCTCAGCTGCACCGGCACCCCGGAGCTCCGCCAGCTGCCGTTGCCGGCAACCACCAGGGCGCGCGCGTCGACGGTGAATTGCCGGTGCGGCCGCGCGTCCTCGGAGAACCTGTCCGTTTGCATCGATGCCCGCGGTGCCGCGGTGAACGCCAGCTGGATCCGCACCGGGGTCCCGTCGTGCGCAGCCTGTTCCAGCGAGACCGGGTTTGTGCCCGCCCCGGAGAGCACCAGTTGCGTGAACACCAACGCCGCCGCGGCGCAGCAGAGGGCGGGTGCGGCAAAGCTGGGCGTCGCGGCCGGCCCCAGTCGCCCGTGGCGCGGGCGCAGCAACGCCAACAGTCCTGCCCCGGCAAGCAACCACAATCCAACCGCGCAGAACGCCTGGTGCAGCTGTCCCAGCTGCACCCCGCCCAGCGCCGCAACCCAGGCGCCGGCCAACGCCCAGCACCCGCGCAGGTCGACGGGTCCGGGTTCCGGATCGTTCTCACCCTTCGGACTCCGGGCCAGGGCTGCATGCATCAGGTCCGCGAGCCCACGCATGGCGAGAGCCGGATTCCGCTTGCCTCCTGCGACGTGAGCACGCCGCGCGTAAGAGTCCATGCCCTCTAGTGCACGCGATCCCGGCTACTACAAGGCCCGGGCGAGAACCAGCTGTGGAGAACGAGCCTAGAAATCATCACCCGCATACTCGCCCTCTGACAACGTGAAGCAGGGAGAACCAGAAGCAATACGAATTGTGTCAGGATCCCACCCCCGCTCCGATGAGGTAGATTTCTGCAGTATCCGGTGAGCGTAGCTCATTGGCACGCGCTGGACTTAGACATTTTCCGCCACTCGATTCGTTCCACCCATCGCCTCGGCCGCACTGCGACAGGCCACGAGCAACCGGCCCGCCGAACATGGGCCGGCCGGCCCGACGCGTCGACCGCAGCCTTCCACTCACCCGCCGTCTACGAGCGACACACTGCAACGAGTTGCCTGCACGCTGCGCACCACGGGACCTAAGTGCACAATTTCCCGCCAGCACCATCAAAACCCCAGTGATGAAACGTGGATTGCTGACGAAACCGTAGACGGTGGTGAAGTCCGGGTTATCCCCGAAGAACATAATGAGCACCCAGATTGCGCCGGCGAGCATCAACACTGCATACACCAACACGAACCACGTCCCACGCCAGGTGGGAGTGAACCGATTGAAGTAGGCCTCAAAGGGGTCGCCGCCACACCTACGTGATTGAAGTGTTGGTGTGGAAGGAAGTCAGGTAGCGAGGCATCGACGGGATCGGTTCTGGGAACTTCTGCGGCAGGGCCACTCGGCCGGGCGTCGTGTGAGGCTGTGGGGTGCATAGGACTCAATGTCGGTTGGTAGATACCGGATGAGGCCAGCAGAGTGCAGACTTTAGTGCATGGACATGATTGCAGGGCCTCGGGTTGCGCGAGCGCAGAAGTGGTGGAGCGGCGATACGCGCCCTGCGTCGGGGAAAGCGATGACGGCTGAAGGCGGCGCGTATGACGAGGCAGTCCGGTCAGTGAGGGCGGGCACCCTCGATGCGGACGAAGCTGCGGGCCAGCTGATTGACAGGATGACCGATCGGGAGCTCCTCGGGTTGCTCGACGGCGACTCCCCCAGGCGGCTGCTGCCGATCATCCCGGTTTTGCACGGTCGGCGACCGTTCGTTGCCGGGGCGGTTCCGCGGCTCGGCATCCCGGGCATTCGGTTCAGCGACGGTACCCGCGGCGTCGTGATCGGCGCCTCCACCGCATTCCCTGCGGCGATGGCGCGGGCCGCGACCTGGGATCCGTCGCTGGAGGAGCGCGTTGGCCTCGCCATCGGTTTGGAGACCAGAGCGCGGGGCGCAAACTACTCCGCTTCCATCTGCGTCAACCTGCTTCGCCACCCCGCGTGGGGCCGGGCGCAGGAGTGTTACGGGGAGGATCCGGTGCTCACAGGCCTGATGGGATCGGCCCTGACCCGCGGTGTACGTGTGAACGTGATGGCGTGCGTGAAACACTTCGCGCTGAACTCGATGGAGAACGCGCGCTTCGAAGTCGATGTGTCACTCGATGAGCACTCCCTGCACGAGGTGTACTTGCCGCACTTCAAGGCAGTCATCGAGGCCGGCGCCGATTCCGTGATGAGTGCCTACAACAAGGTGCGCGGCGAGTACATGGACATCAATCGCGCGCTACTCACCGAGGTGTTGCGGCACGAATGGGGTTTCTCCGGGTTCGTGACGAGCGACTGGGTCTTCGGTACCCATGACGCGGTGCTCAGCCTTGAAGCGGGAATGGATATCGAGATGCCGTTGCGACTACTGCGCGCCCGCGATCTGCCGGTCGCGCTACGCAGCGGCGAGGTGGCCCGCGCGACGGTGGAGCTGTCCGCGCGCCGCATTCTGCGCACCAGCGTGCTGCATGCCGCGAGGCGCGAGGCGGCCAGGCCAAGCGTAAGCCTCATCGCTTCCCCGGCGCATCGGGCGCTGGCCCACCAGGTCGCCGCGGAGTCGATCGTGATGTTGAAAAACGACAGCATCGGTGCTGCACCACTGCTGCCGTTGGCCCCCACCATCGGTCACCTCGCGGTGATCGGGCGACTTGCGACTCGCGCGAACCTCGGCGATAACGGCTCCGCACGCGTGCGGCCCCCCTCCACCAGCTCGCCGCTGCAGGGCCTGCGGGAAGCGCTTCCCCGGGTGCGGTTCACGACCGCCTCCGGTCGGAACGTGTCCGCAGCGGCCGCGGCGGCTGCCGCGGCCGACACGGCGATCGTCATCGTCGGGCTGGATGAGCACGATGAGGGCGAATCGGTCGTCACCGGCGGCGTCGACGTGGGCGTGCTCGGACGGGCATTCGCCTCCGGCCCCCTGCGTCGGACGTTCGTCGCACTGGCACACGTGGCGTCGCGCTTTGTCCACGGCGGCGACCGCACATCGCTTGATCTGCACCCCTTAGATGTGCGCCTCATCCGCGCGGTCACCGCCGCCAACCCCCGGACCGTTGTGGTTCTGATCGGCGGCAGCGCGATCCTGACGCAGGCGTGGCGAGCGAATGTGCCGGCGCTCCTGCTGGCGTGGTACGGCGGGATGGAGGGCGGCCGCGCGCTGGCGAGCGTGCTCACCGGCGCCGCGGAGCCCGGCGGACGACTGCCCTTTGTGCTGCCGACGGACGCCGGGCATCTACCGCCCTTCGACCCCGCGGCGAAGAACGTCGTCTACGACGAGCACTGGGGTCAACGCAGGCTCGATCGCGAGGGACACGCGCCAGCGTTCCCGTTCGGGTTCGGCTTGGGCTACACGAGGATCGAGCATCGGCTGCTCGGGCACAAGTTCAATGAGACAGGGGGCAGCGCGCAGGTGCTAGTCACGAACACCGGGGAGCGCGCGGGCTCAACGGTCGTGCAGGTCTACGCCGCGGACATCTCGGTGCGCAGGCCGGTAGCGCAGCTGTTGGGCTTTCGAAAGGTGATGCTGCAAGCAGGCGAGGAGAGAAGCGTTCAGGTCACCCTGGATGCAGGGCCCACGCTGCAGCGTGATCCGGTGACGCGGCGCTGGTCCCCCCGCGCGGGTGACTGGGCCCTGCTCGCTGCCCAGCACAACCCCGACAGTTGGGCGGGTGCTGCCCCATTAGAACGCCCTGGGATTCGACCAGGTGATAAAGGCGCCACGGATCCTCGGCCGGCGTGAGGTCACCATGGGTCGTATACCGCTCACTCGGGCAGAGTGCTAAATGGTGCCGAGGGGCCCTCGACACGCACCTGCAGCACGTCCTCGCCCCGCAGCATGGCGCGGAATAGCCGTCGTTCCTCCCACTTCAACGACATGGGCGAGTGGTCGCGGCGCAGGATCAGATTCCCGTCCTCGGTCGCATACCGCTTCTGCAGCACCACCAGCTCTTCTGCCCGCAGCAGCGCCACGGTGCTGCCCTCCGTCTTCTCGATGAGGCGGACCAGCGATGAGGGGCCCGTCAGATCGGTGGCGACAACGCGCCGCTCACTCGCGTCAAGGATCGTCTTCTGCGCAGCACGGGTCACCACCAGGGGACGCGACGGCCCGTCCAGCAGGCCGCTGAGCACGTCGGCCGCCGCGTCAGGACGGCCGGTTTTCTGCGCCGCCACCTGCATTCTCCGAAGCCGGCTCGGCTCACGCAGCACCTCATCAATCTTCCAGCCGATCGTGGCGGCAGAGTTGCAACGCACGGCTGCCCCCTGCTCCATGAGGTAGTCGCCGTTGCGAATTTCCTGCCCCGGGATAGGGTTCACCAGCACCATGGGCAACCCTGCGGCCATGCACTCCGACGCAGTTAACCCGCCTGGTTTACCCACGAACAGATCGGCGCGACGCATCAGCTGCCCCATCTGAGTCGTGAATCCGAGCACGTGGTAGCGGTTGGAGGCGGGCGCCACCAACGCCTCGATGCGTCGCCGCAACGCGTCATCGTGTCCACAGACCACCGTGGCCGTGTAAGCGGAGCGCATATGCAGCGTCTGCCGCACCACTGCCTCGGCATAGTCGCCGCCTTTCGCGCCAGCGGAGATCAACAGCATCGGGGGCCCGCTGCCATCGCGCGCGGGCGTGAGGTGCGGCTCCGCCGCGATAGGGATTCCCGTGGCCTTGATGCGGTCGGCGGGTAGGCCCAACGCCGTCAGCTCGATTCTCCCTTCCTCCCTGGCCACAAAGAGTTGGTGGAAGGCGCTTGTGAGCCACAGGCCCTGGAAGTCGTAGTCAGTCGTGACGATGGCAGTCTTCGCATCGATCAGACCACGCAGGAGCAGGGTCGCCAGCAGCTGGGCCGGCAGGAAGTGCGTACATACGATCGATGTCGGTCGGAATCGCTTGATCGCCCGGATGACGGGAAGGGCGTTGATCCCTGTCCAGGGGTCGATCGGTCCGCGGCGCCGGAACGGCGGGTCGCTGGCGTCGTAACCCCACTCGATGAGCCATGGCAGGTCCTCGACTAAGGCGAAGTAACCCTTCGCCAGCACGTCGCGGTAGAGCGCGCTACTGACCTGCAGCACGTCCAGCACCTGCACCTCGTGAATGTCGGTGCGCGCGGAACACACCTGCTCTACCGCCGCAGCGGCGCTGTTGTGCCCCGATCCCACACCTGCGGACAGGATCATGACGCGCTCACCTCCGGCGGTGTGGGGGCCAATTGCCGACGTTTTGCGCATAAAGAAAGGCTAGCGTACCGCATCACCCCCCACCGATCCTGTCCATCCTCGGGCGGAGCGAGGCGCCAGCGTCGGTTCACCGCGGGACAACCAAACCTAACGTCGTGGCCCTTGACCGGCCTGCTCTACGGGCTTCAATCGGGTCAGTGTGTCAACTACCCAACCGCTCCAGCAGCAGGCTCAAGCGTGATTTGGGCTGAAGGGGCCCTTTCTCGGAATAGGCTTAGCCATGGACAATCAGCAGAAGACATGGCACGCCGAGCATAAGGCCTCACTTACCAACGGGCAACGGGCAACGGGCCGCTGACTATATGCGTAACGGGATGGGTAGTTGGCCGTTCGTGGTGGGCTTTCTTGTCTTCATGATCATGTGGGCTGCGACCAATACGTGGGTGCTGTCTTCCCGTGCGTGGGATCCCTACCCATACATTCTGCTCAACCTTTTCTTGTCCATGTTGGCTGGCCTACAGGGTGCAATCTTGTTGATCGCCGCCAAGCGTCAGGACGCCATTGCGGCGGCCATGGCGCAGCACGACCTAGAAACCAACTTGATGGCAAAAGCCGAGATCGAGCAACTCAGCGTCATCAATGATCAGCAGTTAAAGATCCTGAAGGAGTTACTTGCGCTGGGTGCGGTAAGGAGTTCCGATGCCGCTGTCCGGGAAGGGATCTGATGTCGAAGGAATGATGGTTTGCAGCCGGACAGTATTTTTGCAGTCGGCCGATGGGATCGAACCGAGGTCTTAATCACCTCCATGATCGCGTCATCACAGCGAAGACCGCCCGCCCGGGCTTCGGGTGTCTCAGGAGTGCCGCCCCTTTTGACGGTGATTGTGTCAACGACACCGGCGTGGCCAAGGAGGAGGAGAGGATTCCTTCCATAAACTCGCCTAAACGGGTGGTCCAAGATATCTATATCTTCTCAGGAAGGGATGCCATGATGTCAGGCCGCGGCCCCCAGTTAACGGTTTCCTCGGTACTTCCTACGTCGGGCCGTCCAGGCTAGGTAGGCTCCCAGGGATCCGGCCGCGCCGAGGCCGGCGCCCAATAGCGGATTTTGCCAGGTCCGCAGCCGCTCCCGGTCGGCCGCCGTCAGTTCGCCGATTCCCCGAATGAAGGCAGCGGCAATCATGCCGGCCACCAGCCGGTTCCCGATTCGTTCCACTCGTCCCACCAAGGGCTCCAGTTCCTCAGCGCGCAAGTGGACTTCAACACCGCCATCAATGTTCTCGAGGAGCGTGCGTAGCTTCTCGGGCAGGATCATTCCCAACTCAGCGGCTTCCAATCCCGCCTTGCCCAGCCACTGCGCAAGATTGCGGGGACTGAACCGATCTCGCGCCAGGGCCTTGGCATAGGGACGAAGTATCTCACCGAGGCTAAACTCCGGGTCCAACCGGACACCCATGCCTTCGGTCATCAGGACCATCTTGAGCAGCATCGCCATCTCCCGGGGCAATTGGAGATGGTGGTTTCGCAGAATGGCCAGCATCTGGGTGATCAGGGGCGCGATCTCGACCTCGCTGAGTTCGTGTCCCTGGTAGAGCTGGATAAAACGGCCCGAGTCTTGCCGGAGCACACCGCGGTCCACGACCGGGCGGGTCACGGAGATCGTTCGCAGTGCGGAGCTGACCTTTTCAGGATCGTTGCTGGTGAAAGCGAACAGCAGCGTTCCCAACTGTCCACGGAGTTTTTCGTCAATTTCCCCGACCATCCCGAAATCGATCAAGGCGATCCTGCCGCCGGGCTGAATGAACAGGTTGCCGGGGTGCGGATCGGCGTGGAAAAACCCGTCTTCAAAGATCATCTTCGCTGCGGCCCGTGCCGCACGTTCGGCCACCTGGCCTCTGTCGATCCCGGCGAGGTCCAGGGCCTCGATTTGGTCCACCTTGATGCCCCTGATCCGCTCCATGGTCAGCACTCGGGACGTGGTTGTCGCCCAGAAGATCGCGGGAACATAAATGTCCGGGATTGCCGCGAAATTCTCCGCAAAGCGCTCGGCATTGCGTCCCTCGCGCAGATAGTCGAGCTCGGCGCGCAGGGTGTCTGCGAACTCGGTGGCGATCCCCGTCACATTGTAGTCAGCGGCGGCTTCCCAGCGCCGGCTGGCGTGGGCGGCCAGGTTTTGCAGGATCTCCAGATCCTCATCGATCCGGCTGACGATGCCCGGGCGTCGCACCTTCACCACGACGTCGGTGCCGTCAGCCAGCGTCGCTGCATGGGCCTGGCCAATCGAGGCGCTGGCCAAGGGTTCATCGTCAAACGAGGCGAAGAGCTGTTCAGGGGTTGCGCCGAGTTCCTGGTGGATCAATGACCGGATCTCGGCAGGTGACACCGGGGGCGCGGCATCCTGCAGCTTGGACAGTTCGCTCAGGTAGGCGGCCGGCAAGATGTCGGACCGGGTGGAAAGAAGCTGGCCGAGTTTGATGAAGGTGGGACCCAGTTCCTCCAACGCCAGCCGAAGCCGCATAGGACTGGTGGGCTCCTCTGTGGGCATCATGGCATGCCCCTGCAGCCAGCGCTCCAGCCCCATGGTGCTGGCCAGGAATCCCAGCCCGTGCCGGGCCAGGATTTCGGCAATCTGGGCAAACCGTTCCAGATGGGTATTCATGTGCGGCAGCTTCCTTCCCCTGGTGTCCCGGCCCATGCGGTCGGCCCGGACAGGTCGGTCATGGTCTTGATCCTACGGCGCGGAGATGGAAATCCTGTGTCACGCGGCTCCGGACCCTCGAGGCATCCGGAATGCTGGAGTCTCTGCTTCAGGCTTCCTGCTCGGCATGGGGAGTTGATCCTCGTTCTTGCCCCGGGGTGATCCACGACGGCGGTCGCTCCTTCCCGGGATCCCCTATGGGTTCGGGGTTACCGAGACGCCGCGTCGGGTGCGCATGGTCCCCTTGCCGATCGCTGCACCGCAGATTGGCTTTTCGTGATCGTCAAGGCTTTCTCGGGTTGTTTCGCTCCAGCATCCGGTAAAGCAGTTTACGCAGTTCATCGAACCACAACACGGTGGAGGCCATGGCGATGCAGACGGCCCAGTGCGCAGGGTCCAGGGACGCGGTTCCGAAAGCACGTAGCAGCAGCGGCAGTTCCACCACGGCCAGCTGTAGTGCAGCCGCGAGCATGACCGCTCCCCGCAGCCATTTGTTGACGAAAAGCTGGTGGAAGGCACTGGTCATATCCGAACGCGAGTTGAAGGCGTTGAACAACTATGCCAAGACCAGGGTGGTGAACCCGGCGGTTCGAGCCACATCCAGGGAGTCGCTGCCGCCGGCAGGAAGATGTCGATGGTCGCCAGCGAGGCAACGCCCATGACCAAACCCACGGACAGGATCCCTACCCACATTCTCCGCCCGAGGATCCGGTCGGTCATTTTCCGCGGCGTCCGCGCCATCACATCGCCTATTTCCGGGTCCACCCCCCTGGCCAGAGCCGGCCCTGAATCGGTGATGAGGTTGATCCACAGGATCTGGGTGGCCAGCAGCGGCAGCGCCACTGCCTCGCCGCCGGCCCCTGCCAACCCCATGGCACCAGCGAAGGCCACCCCGAGGAAGACTGTGAAGACCTCCCGCATGTTGGAAGAGAGAAGATAGCGCAGGAATTTTTCGATGTTGTCGGAGATGACCCGCCCCTGGCGGACCGCGGAGACGATCGTGGCGAAGTTGTCATCGCCGAGGATCATCTTGGAAGCCTCCTTGGTCACTTCGGTTCCCGTGTTGCCCATGGCAACGCCGATGTCGGCGGACTTCAGGGCCGGGGCGTCATTGACACCGTCCCCGGTCATGGCCACGACATTGCCCTGCGCCTGCAGCGCATCGATGATCTGAAGCTTGTTATGCTGGGACACGCGTGCGTAGACGGACATGGACGCGGTGACGGCGCGCAGCCCCGCGTCGTCAAGTTCATCGAGTTGGGCCCCGGTGACGGCCGTGTCACCGGGTTCCGATAAGCCCAGATCGCCCGCAATCCGCGCGGCGGTGACGGGATGGTCACCGGTGATCATCACCACCGGATGCCCGCGCGCCGGGCCTCGGTCACGGCCACTGCCGCTTCGGCGCGCGGCGGGTCAATGATGCCGGCCACCCCGACATATACGAGGATGTTTTCATCGGCCTCGTCAATCAGGGCTGCTTCGTGACGGACGTGCTCCCCATACCGACGGTAGGCCACGCCCAGGGTACGGAAGGCCTGCGCGGACAGGGCCTCGACGTCGGCCAGGGCCTTGCTGCCCAGCGTCGCATCCAGCGGAACGCTGTCCTCGCCCACCTGCATCCGGGTGCACCTTCCGAGAAGAACGTCCGGGGCACCCCTAGTGACCAGGGTGAGGTGATCGAACTCCTTGTGGCGCGCCAGCGCCGACATCAGCTTGCGCTCCGAGGTGAACGGTACTTCACCCTGCCGTTCAAACTCCCCCACGCGTTCGGTCCCCCCCTCAAGCTTCAGTGCGGCAACAAGAAACGCCGCTTCCGTGGGGTCGCCCTGGATCTGCCACTCACGCTCGTTCTCCGTAAGCTGGGCGTTATTGGCGAAGGTCCCGCCCGCCAGGACCATCAGGGCCTCCTGCAGCACCATCGGATCCTTGGCCTCCTGGCCGTCCTGGAGAACCAGGCCTTCGGGCCGGTAACCGATGCCGGTGAGCTCGATCTGCCCCGATGCCGTGAGGATCCGACCAATCGTCATCTCATTCCTGGTCAGCGTTCCGGTCTTGTCCGAGGCGATGACCGAGGCGGAGCCAAGGGTTTCCACCGAGTGGAGTTCCTTGACGACAGCATCTCGTTTGGCCATGCGCTGGACACCGATCGACAGCACGACCGACAGGATGGCAGGAAGCCCTTCGGGCACCGCGGCCACCGCCAGCGAGACCCCCGGCAACAAGACCGTCACCAGGTCCGCCAGCGAGGAAACGTCGTTGACCAGGACGATGGTCACCATCACCACGGCGATGACAATGACCGTGATGCCCAGCAACTTGCCGACGCCGCGATTTCCACCTGCAGAGGAGTCGGCTCGGACTCGGTCTGTTCCAGCATGCCCGCGATGGCGCCCCCTTCGGTGTCCATGGCCATCCCGGTGACGACCGCACGGCCCACCCCCTGGACGACCCCAGTGCCCTTGAAGACCATATTCAGGCGGTCACCGAGCGGCACTTCCCCGTCCAACATCGAGGGGTCCTTGATGACTGCTTCACTCTCACCGGTCAGTGATGCTTCGGAAATGCGCAACGAGGTGGCGGTAATCAGCCGGGCATCGACCCCGACCGCATCGCCCTCGCCCAGGACCAAGATGTCTCCGCGGACCAACTCCGCGGACGGGACCGTCTTGAGCTAACCATCGCGCCATACCGTGGAGGTTGCGGCCGTCATCGATGCAGGGCAGCGACGGCGTTTTCCGCCGCGTTCTCCTGAACGAATCCCAGCATCGCATTGAGCAGGACCACCGCCGCGATGACCACGGCATCTATGGGCACACCGATCGCGCCTTCAATCACCCAGGCACCCAGGGAGATGGCGATGGCCGCCAGCAGCAGATAAATCAGCGGATCCTGAAACTGGGCCACAATCTTTCGCCACATCGGCACCGGCGCGGCGGCGCGAAGTTCGTTGGGCCCCTCCGACCGCAACCTGCGTGCGGCCTCGGCTTCCTCCAAACCCGTTGCCGGGTCAACACGAAAGACAGTCAAGGCATCCGCAGTTTCCTGCAGATGTCAGGCGGCATGTTCGGGGACGGTGATTTCTGCTCCGGAAGACGACATGAAAACTCCTTGAACACAGGTGGAGGGTCCCGCGGCATCCCAGACACTGTGTTGTCGGGCCATAGCTTTGAGTCTAGGCGGTCTCAGTGGTCGCGTAAGGCCGGCTACCGCGGTGCCAAAGCGGCGCTGGTAAGGACGGAGGACGGGTCGGAACGAGAATCCCCGGGCCAAAGACTTGCACGTCACCATTCACGACTCACGCCAGACATCGGAGTCGCACTGGGGCGGAATGAGGGGCTGGTTTTACGATTACCTCCAAATGTACCTGCCCTGCACTCGCGCATTTTGAGGCCGTCCGCGTTCACCCACTTAAACAAGACGGTTCATCGCATTCTGCGGCGGTAGCGTCCAAAGCGAGAATCGTGGAGACGCTCATTGGCGCCGTCATACAGGTCAATATGAGCAGGGTTCCGGGGCTTCCCACGGTGCCAATTGACTGTGGCAAACGACGCGAAGAAAACCACGGACATGGGCGCGACGAAATGAATCGGGCCGGGAACAAGCGGTAACGTACTGTGTCTCCGGAACAATCATCACGGCGGCCGCGAACTTCCCCGCTGTACTCGTCACCGCGACACGCGAGCTCATGACAGCACCCTGGACAACCGATCGATACCGGTGCCCAGGGTGCTGTGATCCGCACCGTTTCCAGGCGTACTCGCTACCGTGGGGACCGGGCTATCGGTTCAGGCGCGAATTCAAGCGGGTATCAAGCTCTGCGAGGAATTGTTCCGTCGTCAGCCATTCCTGGTCCATTCCCACCAAAAGAGCCAGGTCCTTGGTCATGAACCCTGCCTCGACGGTCTTGATGACGGTGTCTTCCAGATCCAAGGCAAAACCGACGACGGCCGGGGTGCCGTCCAGTGTTCCGCGGTGGATGAGTCCGCGGGTCCACGCAAAGATGGAGGCGATGGGGTTGGTGGAGGTGGGTTTACCTTGCTGGTGCTGCCGATAGTGCCGGGTCACGGTCCCATGCGCTGCCTCGGCCTCGACGGTCTTTCCGTCCGGGGTCATCAGGACGGAGGTCATCAGCCCGAGCGATCCGTAGCCCTGGGCGACGGTGTCGGATTGGACGTCGCCGTCGTAGTTCTTGCAGGCCCAGACATAGCCGCCTTCCCACTTCATGGCCGATGCGACCATGTCATCGATGAGCCGGTGCTCGTAGGTCAGCCCGTCCTGGTCGAAGAGTTCCTTGAATTCGGTGTCAAACACCTCCTGGAAAAGGTCCTTGAACTGTCCGTCGTAGGCCTTGAGGATGGTGTTCTTGGTGGAGAGGTAGACCGGGTACTGCCGCTTGAGTCCGTAGGCGAATGAGGCGCGGGCGAAGTCGCGGATGGAGTCGTTGAAGTTGTACATCCCCATTGCCACGCCGCCGCCTGCGGGGTAGGTGATAACGTTTTGGTGGATTTCTTCACCTCCGTCGGACGGGGTGAACGTCATGGTGAGGGTGCCTGGACCCGGGACCTTGAAATTCGTTGCCTTATATTGGTCACCAAAGGCGTGGCGGCCGATGATGATGGGTTTGTTCCACCCGGGAACCAGGCGCGGGATGGTTGAGATGATGATCGGTTCGCGGAAGACCACGCCGCCAAGGATATTGCGGATGGTTCCGTTGGGGGACGCCCACATCCGTTTCAGTCCGAATTCCTCGACACGGGCCTCATCCGGGGTGATGGTCGCGCACTTGATTCCGACGTGGTGCTTCTTGATGGCGTGTGCCGCATCCACCGTGACTTGGTCGTCGGTGGCGTCGCGGTTCTGGATGGATAGGTCGTAGTACTCCAGATCCATGTCCAGGTAGGGAAGGATCAGCTTGTCCCTGATGGCCTTCCAGATGATGCGCGTCATCTCGTCCCCGTCGAGTTCGACGACGGTTCCGGTGACCTTAATTTTTGGAATCATTTTTTTCCTGGGTTTCTGGTGTCCCTGTGGAGGTGATCGCAGGGACACCGGGTTTCCGCGCGGTTGCGCAACTAGCTGATGGACGAGGACCGGGTGAAGCGTTCGGTGAGCACGTCCAGTTGGGCGGATAGTTCTTTCGGCAGGGAATCCCCGAAACGGGCGTACCACTGCTTGATGCTCTCGATTTCCTGGTCCCATTCTTCGGGGTCGACGTCCAATGCGATGCTCAGGTCCTCGTCGGTGACATCCAGTCCGGCGGTGTCGAGGGATCCGGGGGCCGGGACGTAGCCGATCGGTGTTTCGATGCCGGCGGCGGTTCCTTCGATCCGCTCGATGGCCCATTTCAGGACGCGGGAGTTTTCCCCGAAACCGGGCCAGAGGAACTTCCCGGCGGCGTCGCGGCGGAACCAGTTGACCAGGAAGATGTGCGGCAGCTTTGACGTGTCCGTCGATTTGCCGATGTCAAGCCAGTGCTGGAGGTAATCGCCGGCGTCGTAGCCGATGAATGGCAGCATCGCCATCGGGTCGCGGCGGACGACGCCGACCTTGCCTGCTGCAGCCGCTGTCGTTTCGGAGGACAGGGTCGAGCCCATGAAGACCCCACTGGTCCAGTCGCGTGACTGGGTGACCAACGGGATGGTTGTCTTGCGTCGGCCACCGAAGAAGATGGCGGAGAGGGGGACTCCGTCGGGGTCGTCATATTCGGCTGCCAGGATGTCCACCTGGCTGATGGGTGTGCAGAACCGCGAATTGGGGTGGGCCGCAGGCTCGCTGCTGGCCGGCGTCCACTCTCTGCCGGTCCAGTCCGTCAGGTGTTCCGGCGTTTCTTCGGTCATGCCTTCCCACCAGACGCCCCCGTCGTCGGTTAGGGCAACGTTGGTGAAGATGGTGTTTCCCTTGGTAATGGCATCCATGGCGTTGGGGTTGGTGTGCCAACCGGTTCCCGGCGCGACGCCAAAAAGGCCCGCTTCGGGGTTGGTGGCCCTTAGCCTGCCGTCTTTGCCCACGCGAATCCAGGCAATGTCATCGCCCAGGGTTTCGACCTTCCAGCCCTCCACGGTGGGGTTCAAAAGGGCCAGGTTGGTCTTGCCGCAGGCGGACGGGAAAGCTGCGCTAATGAAATGCGACTGCCCTTCGGGGTTGGTGAGCTTGAGAATGAGCATGTGTTCGGCCAGCCAGTCCTCCTGTCTGGCCATCGCCGAGGCAATGCGCAGCGAGTAGCATTTCTTGCCCAGGAGGGCGTTACCCCCGTACCCGGAGCCGTAGGACCAGATCGATTTCTCTTCCGGGAAGTGGACAATCCATTTTTCCGCATTGCACGGCCAGCTCACGTCTGCCTGTCCCGGTTCCAGCGGTGCGCCCACGGAATGCAGGGCGGGGACGAAGTCGGCGTTGAGCTGGTTCATTTTGGCCAATACGTCGGACCCGGAACGCGTCATGATGTGCATCGACGCCACGACATACGCGCTATCGGTGATCTCCACGCCGAACTTGGGGTTCTCCGCCTCCAAGTGCCCCATGACGAACGGGATGACATACATGGTCCTCCCGCGCATGGAGCCCGTGAACAGCCCCCGCAGCTTCTCTTTCATGGTGGCCGGGTCCATCCAGTTGTTCGTGAACCCGGCGTCTCGCTCCTGCTCGGAACAGATGAACGTCTGTTCCTCTACCCGGGCAACGTCGTCCGGGTCGGAGAACGCGGCAAAGGAATGGGGGTACTTTTCATCTGCAAGCCGTACCAAGGTGCCGGCACCGACAAGCTCATCGGTGAGCTTCCGGTACTCGGCTGCAGAACCATCAACCCAATGGATCTTATCCGGGGTGGTCATTGCTGCGACCTGCTCAACCCATTGCAGCAGGCGGGCAGGGGCATGGGGTGTGAAACCTCGGACTACGGGTTCTGTGAAGTTGTGCATGATCGTCTTCTTTCCTTCTCGATTCGGCACGGGATACAGGGAGGGTCCTTTGCGGCTTAGATAACGCAAGTGCGGCGGTGCGCCAAGGTGCCGTCGTTTCCAGTCTTTTGGACTCATAATTTCGTCATGTGGCTTGTCGGCCTGTCGAAGGAAGTAGCTAAGTCAGCACGTGCTGAAGGGCTCTGCAGCAAGGGGGCTCTGGGCCGTGGTTTGGGGATCATTCCTCTAGGGATCGAGTCGGGGAGCAACCACAAACGGGATCAGAAATGCCGTCGTCACTCCTATGATGCCTCCGAGGAATACGAGCCCTTGCCATTGCCATTGCGGAAGTGCCCAAGCTTCTCCGATGAGGTAGATCCCCCCGACAAAAAGCGCAAACGAGATCAGAAAGACAAGGACATTCTTCATATGTTGTATCCAATCGATGGATGGGTGGTTCCATCATCTTACAACATCATGATATGATAAACTCATCAAATCATGAGAGGGTTCAACCATGGAACAATACTTTGACGCGCAGCGTCCGCTGTATGAGGTGAAGGCGAACCTCTTCAAGGGCCTGTCACATCCAATACGGGTCAGCGTGCTGGAGGTGCTAACCCGAAAGGCCGAGGTTTCGGTGGCGGAGTTGCTCACGAGCACGGGGCTGGAGGCCTCGCACCTCTCCCAGCATTTGTCGGTCCTGCGGCGGCACAACCTTGTAGTCGCCGAACGGCGTGGCAGCCAGGTGTTCTACAGGCTGGCTTATCCCCAGGTAGCGGACCTGCTTCGGGTGGCCCGCGCGCTATTGGGCGAAATCTTGCAGACAACACATGAGCAGCTCGCCACGAGCGCCAGCTTGCCCGAGCTTGTCCAGGATCTCAGCTAATGCCGCGACTCCCCTCCGCCCTGCGTTCCGTGGCAACATTGCTGCCCAGTTGGCGTGATTACCGCCAGCTCCCCACGACATGGCGACAGGACCTGCTGGCCGGCGTGACCGTTGGAATCGTCGCTCTACCCCTGGCGCTGGCGTTTGGTGTGAGTTCCGGCGCCGGCGCCGAAAGCGGGTTGATTACCGCCATCATCGCCGGCATCATCGCGGCAGTCTTCGGCGGCTCCCATATCCAGGTGTCGGGTCCCACCGGGGCGATGGTGGTGGTCCTCGGACCGATCGTGGCAACCCAGGGCCTTGGCGTGTTGGCGGTGGTTTGTGTGATGGCCGGCCTCATCGTGGTGGCGGCAGGATTGCTGCGCCTGGGTCGGACGATCACTTACATACCGTGGCCGGTGATCGAGGGATTCACGCTGGGCATCGCCGTCATCATCTTCCTCCAACAGGTCCCCTCGGCCTTCGGCGTCCCCGCAGGGCCAAGCAGCAATGCCTTCATGGCCGCCGCGCAATCGCTCCAAGCCGTGGACGCGGCAGCCCTCTGGGTTCCCTTGCTGGTTGTTGCCGTGGTCATCGCCGTGATGGTCCTTGCCCCGCGCATCCACAAGGCCATCCCCGGGTCGATCATCGCGATCATCATCGTCACCGTGGGCGTGAACCTGGCCCAGCTGCCCGTCGCGACCATTGGGGCATTGCCCGATTCCCTGCCCGCACCCCGGCTCCCCTCGGCGGACTGGGAAACCCTGACAGCCCTTCTGGGGCCCGCCCTCACCATTGCCGCACTGGCCGCCATCGAATCCCTGCTGTCGGTTCGCGTTGCGGCCTCAATTTCAAACACGGGACCATACGACGCCGACCGTGAACTCGTCGGCCAGGGCCTCGCCTCCGTGGCCTCGGGCTTCTTTGGTGGCATGCCCGCGACCGGCGCCATCGCCCGAACCGCGGTGAACATCCGCGCCGGCGGGCGCACCCGCATGTCCGCAATTGTCCATTCGCTCGTTTTGATCATTGTCATCTACTCCGCGAGCGGTGTCGTGGGCAGCATTCCCCTCGCCGCACTCTCCGGGGTGTTGATGGTCACGGCGGCCAGGATGATCTCCATTGCCACCGTCAAGACAATTGTCGGGTCCACCAAGTCGGACGCTGTCGTCTTCATCGTCACGGCGCTGATCACGGTCAGCGTCGACCTGATCTACGCGGTGGGCATCGGCATTGCCGTTGCGGCCTTCTTCGCACTGCGGGCCTTGGCGGATTCCGCCGGGGTACACCGGGAAGAGCTCCCCATTCCGGAGGCTCCGGGGGACGAACACATCGCCGTTTTCCGCCTTGACGGGGCACTGTTCTTCGGAGTCGCCGAACGAATCCTTGCCCGCGTCGGCAAAATCGAGGACGTCACCGTGGTGATCCTGCGCATGTCGCAGCTCCAGATCCTCGACGCCACCGGCGCACAAGTCATCACCGAGCTCATGCACGGACTGGAACGACGTGGAATCACCGTGCTCATCAAGGGAATCCGCCCCCAGCACCTGCGCCTGGCCACCAGGATCGGTGTCATCTCATCACTGCGGCACGAAAACCACCTCTTTGACACGCTCGAAGACGCCGTGGAGCATGCGCGAAGCCATATCCTCCGGGCTGAACACGGACCGAATCCTTCCTAAGTCCAAGAAAACCCTATTGGAAACAATGGTCGATGCCGACAGGTCCGCACCTGAGGGGATACGAACCCTTAGGCTCAGTAGGAGATCTGGGCTGGGCATTCGGTGTCCGCCAAGAAAATTCCGCAATATCCTCCGCGTCGCAGTTGGCGCATGGAAACAATGGAGTCACTATGCAGTTACTGAAGGGTCCTGTTGGTTCCCAAGTCGTCGGGTTAGGCCATTACCAGCCAGCGAACTCGATGACAAACCATGATCTTGCCAAGCTGGTCGACACCACCGATGACTGGATTCAGTCCCGGACTGGTATCGTCACCCGGCACATTTCCGAGCAAACCGAAACCGTCGCGGACATGGCTGTCGCCGCCGGGCGGCACGCCCTCACCGACGCAAACGTCGGGATCGACCTTGTCGACTTGATCATTGTTGCCACCACCACTGCAACTGATCGCACGCCGAATACCGCCGGACGAGTTGCCCACGCCTTGGGTGCCCTTTCGCCTGCAATCGTTGACATCAACACGGCCTGCTCGGGATTCTGTCATGCCCTTGGGCTCGCGGACAGCGCCATCCGGACCGGTACTGCCACTGTCGCTCTTGTCATTGCCTCCGAGCAGCTTTCCGCCGTGACTGATTGGACGGATCGTGGCACCTGCATACTGACCGCTGACGGCGCCGGAGCCATGATCGTCACGGCCAGCGATTCTCCGCGCATCAGTACCGTCACTTGGGGATCCGATAACCGGATGACCGATGCGGTTCGCATCCAAGCGCCGAGCAATCGTTTCGAACAAAACGGCCAAACCGTGTTCCGGTGGGCGATTTCCGACGCCGCCAAACACGCCAATAAAGTCATCGAACAAGCTGGCTACACCGTCGATGACATCGACGTCCTCGCCGCTCACCAAGCCAATCTACGCATCATTGAACCTCTGGCCAAGCGCCTTGGACTTGATCACAAGATCGTCCTGGCCGACGTCTCGGAATCGGGTAACACCTCGGCGGCCAGCATCCCCCTGGGGCTCTCCAAATGGTGGCATAACGGCAAAGTACCCGCCGACGCACTCACCCTCCTTTTCGGTTTCGGTGGTGGCTTCGCCTACGCCGGCCAACTCATCCGCACCCCGGCCAGGAATCCGAACCGTTCCCATCCATAGGACGAGGAAGGCCGACCTCCGACTCGTGCAATCCCTCGTCGGGGAGTCTGCGTCGAAGAGCTTCACATATCCGGGAACCTTCTACTCAATGTCTCCCCGCCACCACTTGTTTCTCTTCACCGACTTCGCCACGGTGATCAAGCTTCTGCTTGAGTCCGCGACGCACGCGCCGACGGAGGACACTCTGGCAGGAGCCAACGCCTGGATTGCCGCAAACCGGCCTTTGGTCACCGATTCCGAACGGAACGAATGATATGGACTTGCATCTGAAAAACATCAAGGCAGCGGCGGCCCGGAACGCGCCCCGTCAGGCCCCTGCCACACCGAATTACTCCGGAGTGGAACACACCGAGCTGGTCCTGGCTTTGTGCCGCGCCATGGCCGCCAGGGTTCCGCCCGCCGACGCTGCTTCAGCGGCAGGCCTGAGCCTGCCCGAACTCTTCAACACCCTGCGGGGCCACCCCTGATTCCAATCGCCCTAGCCGGAGTTGTTCGCCCACGACAGTACCCGACTGACGGCCCCTGCCAATGGCCAAGTTTTCATAAAAGCCTTTCTGTCTATGGCTTATGCGCGTCATAGCCAGTAGGTTCAGAGCCGTCGCCTAAACACTGTTTCCCCGCCATCCACCTCAGGGAATTGTCCCTGGATCCGGGTTAGACATCCTGATCGGAACTATTGTTCTGACGCTGCCGATCGCAACGTCGGGACCCGGTGGCGCACGGCATATACAGCGGTTCGGTCACTCATCATCACGTCGAAGCGAAAGGCACCGACCTCCTCCATGAATCTCCCCCCAGAACTGTCCGAAACGGATAACGTCCTAACACCGCAAGAACTGCAGCGCATCCACGCCTGGTGGCGGGCGGCAAACTATTTGTCCGTGGGGCAGATCTATCTCATGGACAACCCGCTGCTGCGGGAACCGCTACTGCCTGAGCATGTCAAGCCGCGACTCCTGGGGCACTGGGGCACAACCCCGGGGCTGAACTTCATTTACGCCCACTTAAACCGGGCCATCATGGAACGGGATCTGGAGATGATGTACGTCATGGGTCCGGGACATGGCGGGCCTGGCCCGGTCGCGGCGGGATGGCTGGAAGGCACCTACAATGAGACCTATCCCAACGTCTCCCAAGACCTGGAGGGGATGAAACGGTTGTTCAAGCAGTTCTCCTTCCCCGGAGGCATACCCAGCCACGTTGCCCCGGAAACCCCCGGATCCATCCACGAAGGCGGGGAGCTGGGGTATTCGCTCTCCCACGCCTACGGGGCGGCCTTTGACAATCCGGAGCTCATAGTCGCCGCCGTGGTGGGAGACGGGGAGGCAGAGACCGGACCGCTGGCGGCCAGCTGGCACTCCAACAAGTTCATGAACCCCGCCCGTGATGGTGCCGTGCTGCCGATCCTGCACCTGAACGGCTACAAGATCGCCAACCCCACAGTCCTGGCCCGGATGGACCGGGACGAACTGGACGCACTGCTGCGAGGCTACGGCCATACCCCCTACTATGTGGAGGGCGAAGACCCCGAACAGATGCACCAGGACTTCGCACGGACCCTGGATGCCTGCATCGACTCGATCCAGGAGATCAGGCGCGGTGCCCGGGAGGACGGCCGGATCGAGCGGCCCCGCTGGCCGATGATTGTGCTCCGTTCTCCCAAGGGGTGGACCGGCCCCGCCGAAGTCGACGGGAAAAAAGTCGAGGGTTCCTGGCGATCACACCAGGTGCCCTTCAGCGCCGCACGCGAAAACGACGGCCACCGTCAGATCCTGGAGGCCTGGCTGCGCAGCTACCGCCCGGAGGAGCTCTTCGACGAATCAGGGGCCCCGGTTGAAGAGATCCGCACCCTGCACCCAACAGGTCCGCGGCGGATGAGCGCCACCCCGCACGCCAACGGCGGGGTTCTGCTGCGGGACCTGCGGATGCCCGATTTCCGCGACTACGCGGTACCGGTGAACGAACCTGGCACCGGCGCGGTGGAAGCCACCCGGGTGCTCGGGCAGATGCTGCGGGACGTCATGGCGGCGAACATGGACAACTTCCGGGTCTTCGCTCCGGATGAGAACAACTCGAACCGGCTCGCAGCCGTCCTCGAAGCCACCGACCGCACCTGGAACGCCCGTACCGTGCCCGAGGACGACCACTTGGCTGCCGACGGACGGGTGATGGAAATCCTGTCCGAACACACCTGCCAGGGTTGGCTTGAAGGCTACCTGCTCACCGGCCGACACGGATTTTTCTCCTGCTATGAGGCGTTCATCCACGTCGTCGATTCCATGTTCAACCAGCACGCCAAATGGCTGGACACCAGCAACGGGATTCCCTGGAGACGGCCGGTCGCCTCCCTCAACTATCTGCTGACCTCGCACGTCTGGCGGCAGGACCACAACGGTTTCTCCCATCAGGACCCCGGCTTCATCGACCATGTGATCAACAAGAAGTCCGAGGTGATCCGGGTATATCTCCCTCCGGACGCGAACACCCTGTTATCGGTCGCCGACCACTGCCTACGCAGCCGCCAGTACGTCAACGTGATCGTGGCCGGCAAGCAGCCGCAGATGCAGTACCTGGGCATGGCCGACGCCATCGTGCACTGCACCAAGGGCATCGGCATCTGGGACTGGGCCAGCACGGACTTGGATGCCGAACCCGATGTGGTGATGGGCTGTGCCGGGGACGTGCCGACCATGGAAACCCTTGCCGCCGTCGCGATCCTGCGCTCCCGGTTCCCGGACCTCTCCATCCGGGTGGTCAACGTCGTGGACCTGCTGCGGCTGCAGGATGAGGCCAATAACCCGCATGGTCTGGCCGATCGTGAGTTTGATGCCCTGTTCACCACGGACAAGCCCGTGATCTTCGCGTACCACGGCTACCCGTGGCTGATCCACCGGCTCACCTACAGGCGCACCAACCACGGTGACTTCCACGTCCGCGGGTACAAGGAGGAAGGCACCACCACAACGCCGTTCGACATGTGCGTGCTCAACCAGATCGACCGGTTCAACCTGGCCATCGATGTGATCGACCGGGTGCCGCGGCTCCAGGATATCTCGGCGCACGTGCGCGAGGAGCTCAAAAACAAGCTCATCGAGCACCGCCAATACATCCGAACCCACGGTGAAGACATGCCCGAAATCAGGAACTGGCAATGGACGGCTGTTCCCGGTGTCGCCGACCAGTCCAAGCATGAAGCACTGGAGAATCCCGTCTAACGTGGCCCAGGCCCATCCCGGCGGTTTGCGCCTTCCCAGTCAGGCTGTCGCGGTGTCCTTTGATGCCGTGCCGTTGGACATCGTTCCGTCTTGCCCGCGTGGGGGCAGGTTCAGTGGGCCCCGACGACGGCGACGGTTGCCTCGGCGATGGCGTGCTCCTCATCCGTGGGGACCACCAGCACTGGAATGGCCGAATCCGGTGTGGAGATGGTCCGGCCTTCTTCCAAGCCAGTGGCTTCCTCGTTCGCGGCAGGGTCGAGGCTGATGCCCAGCGCTCCGAGCTTGGTCAGAAGCCGGGCACGGAAGGGGGCCGAGTTCTCTCCGACACCGCCGGTGAGCACTACTGCCTGGGCCCCTCCGCAGGCCACGTGGTAGCCGCCGATGTACCGGGCGAGCCGGTGCGCCGCTGTTTCCAATGCCAGCTCCGCTTCCTCGTTCCCGGCCGCGGCCGCCTCGGTGATGGCGCGCATGTCGTTGTGCCCGGCCAAGGCCTTGAATCCGGAATCCTGGTTGAGCAAGCTGTCCAGTCCGTCGGCGTCGTAGCCCTTGCGCAGCAGGAATACCAGCACGCCGGGATCCACGTCCCCGGACCGGGTGCCCATGACCAGGCCCTCGAGGGGCGTGAAGCCCATGGAAGTGTCCACGCTTCGCCCACCACGGACCGCTGTGACAGAGGCGCCATTGCCCAGGTGGGCGACGACGCCGTCGAACTCCTCCCACGGCACGCCCAGCAGGTCTGCGGCCCGCCGTCCCACATATTGCACGCTGGTGCCGTGAAAGCCGTAGCGGCGGATCCCGTAACGCCGGTAGAGCTCGTCCGGCAGGGCGTAGCGCCAGGCATGCTCGGGCAGGGTGCGGTGGAAGGAGGTATCGAAGACCGCCACCTGCGGCACCTTCGGCCAGGCTCGGGTAGCTTCCCGGATGCACTGCACACCGGGCGGGTTGTGGAGCGGGGCCAGCTCGTTCAGCTGCTCGATGGCGCGGATGATCTCATTGTCGATCAGGGCGGGTCCGGTGAAGCGTTCACCGCCGTGGACCACCCGGTGTCCTACGGCGTCTACGGTGCGTCCGCCGAGGACTTCGGCGAGTTCACCGCTGACGATGTTGAAGGCCTGGACATGGTCGGCCACTTCTCCTTCGCCGATCTGTTCCACGATGCCCTTGGCGATCCTCACGCCGCCGGCGCACGGCTGGTCCGGGTCGAATCGGCGGACCGAGTACTTTAGTGACGAGGAACCGGCATTGAGGACGAGGACGAGCATTGGTCAGCCTCCTGGGATCGGGCGGGCATTCAGATTCCGAATTTACCGGCTAGCCGGCAGCACCCACGATCCTACATCCGTGCTGAAACGTACAGGAGGACCCCCAGACCTCAATCGTGCCTGGAAGGACCTTGAAACCCACGTTGATGCACCGAGCGGGACGCTCCGAGCCCGATTGGCCATTGTCGGCAGAAGTTCCTGTTCAACTATTTTCATCCCTACCCCCTGGCTTCCTGCACATCCCGATTGGTATCATTTTCGCCACCCCTCTCGCAGCGGGCGCAGAGACTAGGACCGATGAAACGCCTCATGGGGGCAGCGACCGGTCCGGCGCGCGGGCAAGTCCTCGCCGCCACCTCGGATGCCTGACGGCAGCCCCCAGTGGTGGCTCGTGACAGCTTCCTTGATGCACGCAACGGGCCATGTTCTTGCCCGAACCCGGCCAGGGGCACCTCCCGGTCATGGCTCTCAATGGCAGGAAACCCGTGTGCCGATGAACTTCACCCCAGGTACGGCTCCATGGAACCGTCGTGGGCGTCCAAATACTCTTGTGACCCGACAATCCAGGAATAACCATGAGCATCTGAGTTGATCATTCCGGCCTGCTTAGCTCCTGAAGGAAGCGACTGCTGGATAGGCTGAGACTAGGCCAATGAGAGGAAAAGCTTTTCCATGTCGGCAAGGTCTGCCGTGGAGTCCTCGCTCTTCAGGCATTGCTCGAGTCCGGTGGCGATGATGGAGAACCCGGCGCGGTCGATGGCCTTGGAGGCGGCGGAAAGCTGAGTAACCACCGCGCGGCAGTCACTGCCTTCCTCCAGCATGCGAATCACCGCATTTAGCTGGCCCTGGGCTCGCTTAAGCCTGTTGATCGCGGGTTTCACAGTGTCCGCTTCCAATTGCATGGCGGTTTTCTCCTTGGTGGTCGTTTCAGTCAATTGTATACCCCCGGGGGTTTCCGGACGTTTTGAGAGCGATGACTTTAATACCCCCAGGGGTATGTGCGATACTCGAATGCAAGAGGGGCCGCCGAGCCCCGTTGATATCACAAGAACCAAGGAGCCAACACATGTGCCGCGCCACCAAATGCCGCAAGTGCCAGAAAACCACCTGGGCCGGATGTGGCCAGCACGTCAAGCAGGTCATGGCACACGTGCCCCGCAGCGAGCGCTGCTCCTGCGATCCGAGCGCCCCGAAGGAGCCCGGCAAGGGAGGTGGATTTTTCGCACGCCTCTTTGGTCGCTAAACCCAACCGCTCAAGGCCTGCGGCGATCGACACCACTGACGACGGTGACGATCGCCGCCTTTTTGCTTCCGCGAGCACTTCCCGAATGGCCGATGAGCCATTTGACGGATACCCCAGGGGGTATTATTGTTGGTACAAAGCCAGATACCCCTGGGGGTATCTTGAATGATCTACGGAACCCAAGGAGAGACCATGCTTCTCGAACGCATCTATGACGAGGACCTCGCACAGGCCAGCTACCTCATTGGCTGCCAGGCCAAGGGCGAGGCCGTCGTGGTCGACGCACGCCGCGACATCCGGGTGTACCAGGACCTCGCCGCAAAAAACGGGATGAAGATCGTCGCCGTCACCGAGACGCACATCCACGCCGACTACCTTTCGGGCACCCGGGAGCTGGCCGCGGCAACCGGCGCGGCGATCTATGTCTCGGGCGAGGGCGGGACGGACTGGCAGTACGAGTTCGAGGCCGAACGCCTCCTCGACCAATCCACCATCACCCTGGGCAACATCACCGTCAAGGCCCTGCACACCCCCGGGCACACCCCCGAACACCTCTCCTTCTTGGTCACCGACGGCGCCTTCAGCGACAAGCCCGGCTTCCTGCTTTCCGGGGACTTCGTCTTCTCCGGCGACCTGGGCCGTCCGGACCTGCTCGACGAGGCAGCCGGCGGCATTGACACCCGCTTCGCCGGGGCCCACGACCTGTTCACCTCCCTGAAGGAAAAGTTCCTGGTCCTGCCCGACTACGTGCAGGTCTACCCGGGCCACGGCGCCGGCAGCGCCTGCGGCAAGGCACTGGGAGCGATCCCCTCCTCCACGGTCGGCTACGAACGCAACTTCGCCTGGTGGGGCCCCTACCTGCAGGCAAATGACGAGGAAGGCTTCATCGAAGCACTGCTCGACGGGCAGCCCGACGCCCACGCCTACTTCGGCCGCATGAAGCGCGAAAACCGCCGGGGCCCGGCCATTCTGGGCTATCGCCCGCCGCTGGCCGAGCTCGCTCCCGGGGATGTCGCGACCGCCCTGGCCGCGGATGAAATCGGCGTGGTCGACACCCGCCACCATGCCGCGGTCCACGAAGGCACCGTCGCCGGGGCCCTGAACATTCCCGCCGGGACCAAGGCCGCCAGCTACGGCGCCTGGGCCGTGGACCCGGAAACCGACCAGCGCCCGCTGGTGCTGTTGGCGCCCGACGCCGAAGCCGCCACCGACATGTGGGACCACCTCATCCGCGTGGGAATCGACAGCGTCGCCGGCTACATCACGTCCCTGGACGGCCTGCCGGTCTACGTGCCTCGCACGATCTCCCCGGCCGAGCTGGCGGGGTTCGATGCCGCCCTGCTGTTGGATGTGCGCAACAAGACCGAGTACTCCGCCGGGCACGTGCCGAGTTCCGAGCAGCTCAGCGCCGGACGCGTCCTTTGGAACACCGACAGGCTTCCGTCCGACGGCGTAATCGTGAGCTACTGCCAGTCCGGGGTCCGCAATTCCGTGGCCTCCTCCGCCCTGCGCCGCGCCGGGTTCGACGTCGTCGAGCTCGAGGGCAGCTACGCCGGCTGGGCCAACTGGAAGCAGCTGCAGGACGCCTAAATCCCCACACACCACCACCCATTCCGCTTATTTTCGGTCCCGCATCCCCCTTTCCGGATGCGGGACCGGCCAGGTGCCATGCCCGGCAGAAAGGGCCCACAAGCCATGAACCCCACCCCCCAGACCACCAGCCCCGAAGAACTCCAGGAATGGATCGCCACCGGCTCCGACGTCGTGGTGCTGGACGTACGCTCCGCCGCCGAATTCGAATCCCTGCACATCCTGGGCTCCTACAATGTCCCCCTCCCGTTGTTGGCCGAACACACCGAGGAACTCGCCACCAAGCTCGCCACCAAGGTGGTGCTGGTCTGCCAATCCGGCGTGCGCGCCACCGAAGCCAAGACAAACCTCGCGTCAGTCGGATTCGGCAACGCCCATGTCTTGGCCGGCGGCGTCCCCGCTTACAAGCAGGCTGGCGGCCGGACCGTGGAGGGTTCCAAGCGCTGGGACCTGGAACGCCAGGTGCGCATGGCCGCAGGTTCCCTGGTGATCGCCGGCCTGGCCGGCGGGAAGTTCCTCTCCCCGCAGATCCGCACTGTCGCCGGGGTCATCGGGGCGGGCCTGACCTTCTCCGCGGCCACCAACACCTGCGCCATGGGCAAGGCCCTGGCCAAGATGCCGTGGAACAAGACCGGCAACGAGCCGACCCGCGCATCGGTCCTCGCCCAGCTTCCGCCCAAGAAGTCCTAGCACACACCCGGTTGGCCCGCGGCCAACCGGGTTCCTCCCGGTTTCCGGGCCCGGGTCGCGTTGATCCGGGCCCGGGAACCAGCCACATGCCGCTTGAACACGCCCCCGAAGGAGCAGACCATGCCAGAAATCACCATCACCGACACCGACAAGCGACGTGCTGCGGACCAGCTCCTTGACGTCCGCGAAGACTTCGAAATCACCGAGGGCATGATCCCCGGCGCCATCCACATCCCCATGGGGGAACTGAACACCCGCCTGGGCGAACTCGACCGGGCCCGCCCGGTCATCGTCATCTGCCGCAGCGGCAACCGCAGCGCCCGCGTCGCCGACGCCCTCACCGGGGCCGGTTTCACCGCCGACACCATGGCCGGCGGCATGATCGCCTGGCAACGCGCCGGCCTAGCCGTCACCTAAAGCCACGCCCCGGCGCCAACCCCGCGCGCCCCCCTGCCCTTCCTCCCCAGACAAGGCCCCCTCCATGACCCTCACCCTCGTACTGACCCTCCTGCTTTCGGTGCTGATCGGGCTCTCGCTCGGCCTGCTCGGCGGGGGCGGGTCCATCCTCACCGTCCCGATCCTCACCTACGTTGCAGGCATGAACCCCAAGGAAGCCATCGCCGCCTCGCTCTTCGTCGTCGGCGCGACCTCCGCCGTCAGCGCCGTGACCCACGCCCGCAAGAAACGCGTCAAATGGCGCACCGGGCTGATCTTCGGGGCCGCCGGCATGGCCGGGGCCTTCGGCGGCGGCCTCCTGGGGGGCCATATTCCCGGAACGATCCTCATGATCGCCTTTGCCCTCATGATGGTCGCCACCTCCCTGGCCATGATCCGCGGCCGCAAGAACCACACCACCGCCACCCGCGACGCCGAGCTCTCCGTGCTCAAGGTCATCCTCGAGGGCCTGGTCGTGGGCCTGGTCACCGGACTCGTCGGCGCCGGCGGCGGTTTCCTCGTCGTCCCGGCACTCGTCCTGCTCGGAGGCCTGTCGATGCCCGTCGCGGTCGGCACCTCGCTGGTGGTTATCGCCATGAAGTCCTTTGCCGGCCTCGGCGGCTATCTCACCGCCGTATCCCTGGATTGGGCGCTGGTTGGCGGGGTCACCGCTGCCGCAATCCTCGGCTCGTTCATCGGTTCCCGCCTGAGTGGGCGCATCCCCGAAGCCGCCCTGCGCAAGGGCTTTGGCTTGTTCGTCCTGGCCATGGGCGTCTTCGTGCTCGTCCAGGAACTCCCCTCCCCCGCGAACCTCGCCCTCGGCCTCACTGCCACCGCAATCACCGCGGCCTCCGCACTTTGCTGGTTTGCCATCCCCGCATGCCCCCTGCGACGCAAGTCCCTTGAGTCCTCCGCTGGCTCCCAGATTGCCGAAGTCCACTAGCAGCCGGCTCCTTCCCGTCCCGCACCTTCATCCCGCCACGCGAGGAGTTCCCGTTTGAAGTCGGCCGTCGCCATGCGCAGCGCTTCCCTGGGATTCGGTTCCGTGAGCCGGAAGTGAGTCCGACGTGCCCTTTGCCCGGCCATGGTCGTACGACCGCGCGACTGAGCTTCAACTTGACACGGTTCGGAAATGATCACCAGACGATCGCCGCCCTCGCAGTTGTTACGTCCAAGATCGCGAGGATCAGCCTATTGGGACTTGGGCGATCTCAAGCAGCGCTGTCAAGGCGGCGGGACCGACGGTTGAAGAGCACTGCAGCGACCGCACACGCGATCCCGAAGGCGATGACACCAGGGAAGCCAATATAGAACTCGAACACCAATGTGCCGCCTTCAGAGAGTCGGTCCGCGGTGAAGAACGACGGCATTGTGACCGATCTTCCCGTGATCCAAACCACCAGACCGGCGATCATGCCGAAAATGAGGGCAAGGATCAGACCGCTTGCCAGTCCTTCGGCAGCCGATTTGGCCATACTCTGAGTCTTGCTCATTGCCCTCCTGTCAGTGCTGATGCTGAGAGCTTACGTGACACCGTGTCGAAACATGGCTCATCAGCTGGGTGCGGCCCGGCCTCGGCACGCCGCTCCGAAGGGGCTGAACCCATCCGGCGGACCACGCAGGTTCAGGTGGAAACGGGCGGTTGGTTCCCCGGTTCCGGAGTCCCGTTCCCCTCCACTGTTCCCTGCCCATCGGGCGGAGCGGCGGTCGGGTCAAGTGGTCCCTGATCGAGGCGAAACGGCGGGTACTCATCGCGCATCAGCAACACATACGCGGAGACCCGGTAGACCCAGCGGTTCACACCCATGATCAGGGCGAACAACCCGTGCCAATAGCGGCCGGTGAACAGCAGTAGCACCGCGGCGACCAACACGAGCAGCCCCAGCAGCGAAGGTCCCCAGGTATTGCTGGAAAGCTCCGCGCCGTCCTCCCAGCCGCCGCTCCACGTGGCGCCGGTGCCGCTGGTGAAGATGCCAATGACCAGCAGGTGCGGGATCGCCAGCAGCCACCACTTCACCAACACCAGTCCACGAGAGAGCCGCTGCGGGTAGGCGACATCAAGGTCGGCGGGATAATCGGCGCTCGCCAAGGTGAAGGGCGGGTACCTGTCGGTGCCCAACGCGGAGTACCCGTAGAAACCCACCCTCCAGGACCAACGGAGCACACCGACGTTGTAGCAGAACCAGGACCTCGGATAGCGGCCGGTGAACAGGATCGCGACCCCGGCAGCGATGGTGGTCACCACGAGGCCGACCCACAGCAATGCCAGGACAATGTAGTGCGGCACCGCCAACAACCACTTCACCAGCCACAGCCCCCGCGACAGCCGTTCGTCCAGAACACCGGAAAATCTGAGCGGATACACCGAGAACGGCGTCTTCCCCCGCCCCGCATGCTCCGCCAGGGCGGCCCCGGGACCTTGGCCGGTGCGCGGACGGGCGGCGTCGATGTCCCGGCCCAGCCCGGCCGTTCCCAGCAACAGCAGGGGGATTCCGAGGACCAGCGCAATCAGGCCGGCGACCAGCAGGCCGGTGCCGATCGGCCCCAGCAAGTCAGAGCGGGCACCGGCCTGCAGGTCCACCCACACCGGAGCGCTGGCATCGGCGTTCATGACCACCAGGGCCCATCGGCCGGGCTCCAGGTCCCACGAGATCTCCTGGGAACCGGGCCCCGAGGCCGAGGCGGTCCAGAAGTCCTGTTCCCCCGGGGCGGCCGGGACCCGGTTCCCGGCCGTCGTCCGCTCATTGTCCTTCAACCACGACATACGCCCCGGCCATTGGTCGGCAGAAGACAAAGTGGTGTCCCCGAGGGAGGAGCGAGCCACGTCCTGCAGGTACGCCTCGACGTCTGAGGCTTCGGCTATCCCGACGAAGATCTCCTGGTCCGGGACGACATTCGCGACGCGCACGTGGATGCTGGCCAAGTCCCCGATCTGAGGGAGGGCACGCATGCCCTCGGACCCAGGGTCGAGGACCACCGACGGGCTGGTCAGCGCATATCCCGTGCTCCGATATCTTTCGGTGTCACCCACAAGGTAACGGCCGTCGCGCTGGGCTGCGTCGGCGCCCAGCGTCACGGCTCCGCCGATGGCCAGACCCAGTCCGAGCGTACTGAGCAGCACGCCGAGGACCAGCAAAACCCAGTGTCCTGGCTTCATGCGTGCCGGCGGCGAAGGGAGGGGTGCAAACGGTGGAGCTGCATGGGAGGCCATGGCAATCCTTTCGATGCTCGTGACTGTACCGTTGACCAGCGTGAACGCCTATGGTGGGGCGGGCCGGATCCTGGCAGCAATAGCGGCTCCCCACTGCCGCGCCCGGGTTTCATCCTCGGGCGGCAACTGGTTGGTGGAGCTGACGAGGAAGTTCCCCGGCCCGGCCACCAGGCTGAAACCGTGGCGGCGCAGGGCCTTCGCGATCGCCTTGCCGGCCCGACCGATGAACAAAGCCGGAGCCTTGACCCAAGGGTCCAAACCAGCCGCTCCTCTGCCGTTGGGCATGTCTTCTCAAAGTAGGTGCCCCACCGTCCCAAATACCGTTTCCTTGGTTTTCTTGAGTAACTGGTTGAGGGATCAAGCGGATATCCTTCGTTCGAGCACGCGCGGTTTTTGGGGGTTTGCCTCCGCGAGTTCCCCGGGTCTACACTTTCGACACCACACAGACCTGCCCGGGGGAAAGACCATGGCCCAGGATTACGACGAAGCTCGACCGGAGGTGGCTGAAGCTTCCGAACGCACCTTGAAAGACGTCCGGCAAATGGATGCACCCAGCGCCAAGAGCGTCCAATCCGACCTGGAGGAAACGGACCTTTCCGAGGGAACAGAGCTTCCGGGGGCGATCGTGCTCGATGAGCTCGTGGTGGAGGTCGTTCCCCAGGGATCGGATGAGTTTGTCTGCGGGGAATGTTTCACCGTCCGGCACCGAAGTCAGGCAGCCAGGGAGTTCGATGGTGTGAAGATCTGCCGCGATTGCGCGGAACTCTAGGAACCCCCGGCTCCTGGCGACGAGACGACGCAAGGCCCGGTTGGCGGCCGCGGCACTATGGCATCCATTCGCCCGCGCAATCTGGCCAGCTTGGCGACGGCGAACAGTTCACCCTTCGTTCCGGTCTTGAACGCCGTCCGTGCGTGGGCCACACTGATTCTGAACCCTTGGATCAAGCCGCGTGAACGCGTCAACAAACAATTGCATAGATCAGGATGGACCATGAACGTGCCTCAGCCGTCTTCCGACGGAGCCGAACCCCACCACCCTTCCTTGCTTCTTGTTGGCAATCCGGAACCTGTTCCCCTGGCATTTGGATCGTCTGCCACATGCGAAGTGTGCCAAACCGCGGAATTTCTGGTCTTTGAGAAAATCGCTCCCGTCCAGGGTTTGGGAGCGGTCCGGCCCATTGAGTGGGACGTCGACTACTGGTGTGGAAAGTGCGAAACCTATTACGGGTTTCGGGCACAGGGTCGCAGCAGGGACCAGCACATCCTGTAATCGAACCCCGCGGGACATGTCAGAAGCCCCCGACCTGCGCACCGGTCGATTTCGTCGAAACGGCCTCCAGCGACTGATACCGAATATCGGTGATTCATATCGGGACCACCGCCACGAGCTATCTCTAGCCAGGCACACATGGCCCAGCGCCAGAACCTTAGGAAGGTCGTGAATCGTGAGTCTCCCGATTTCCAGCAGGATATTTTCGAGCGCACTCGTCGTACTTCTGATTTTCGGTGCCGTTTCGGCATTCGGTGGAGCCGTGCTGGCGATTGTCTTCAACGGAGCGGGGGTCCCGTTGGAACATCTGGCTGGCACTCCGTTCTCGACCTTTTTCATCCCGGGTCTCATACTGGGCGGCATCTTGGGCGGAACCCAGTTGGTCGCAGCATTGGCCTTGCTCAGACGACGCCATTGGGCGCCGCTGATGGCGGCGATTGCCGGTTTTGGAATGTTGATATGGATCTTCATCGAGCTGGCCATTGTTGGCTATTCCTGGCTGCAGAGCGTCTACTTCGGGCTGGGCGCGTTGGAACTGATCCTCGTTCTGGCCCTGCTGGGAATCGCGCCCGGACTCGTTTCTCCCGGGCACACAAACCTGCCAGCAATTGCAGGACCGATTGGTACCGGGCCCCGTCAAGCCAGCCGTCGTAAGAAAAGGCAACGTAGCCGCGCCTAATGGGATGCGGAATACTTTCCTGCGCTGCTGGGGCCTCCTCTGTGGCCCGTCCTCCGGGCCTGCTGTGCGGTAGATGGTGTCCATGGGGCGTGCATCGCATCCGCCAGCGGAAAATCGTCCGGGGCTTGAAAGGGACGCCACCTCTTCGCGGGAGCTTTGGGGGTGTCAGGCCACGATCGTCTTCGGCCTCACGCAACACCCTGGCTGCACCGTCATGGCATGTTGTCGCCGTCCCACCGCCGCAAATGGCGGGTTCGGGCGCTCCACACCATCAACGTCGGCCCTGGCGGGCCTATGCACGGTTCCTGCTTCCGTTCAGAAGACATCCGTTGATGGAAACGGGGTTTGCCCCCGAGCACAGGACCGTGAGATACCGGTCTGCATACTGTCCTGCACACACCGGCCTTTCCACGTTACTAAGTGCCACGTTGAATCGGCCCCGCCTGATGCACACACACACACACACACACACACACCGGGCGGGGCCTCCCATCATATCGCCGGAAGGCCGGCCGCTCCCCGGCCTTACGGGTAAGACCGATCGATTCGGCCTGCCGAAAACATTGCCATGATCTTGTGCAATACCAGATCGCGATCTTGAGGTACCCCCGGGATAGTGATTGATGTAGCCGGTCTTGGGGGCCGGCTAACCAAATGCAGCGGCCTGCCAGCCCTGATTCCCTTTCCCTGGGGACATCGCCCCGCGGATCTTATGAAACCTGCGGCAACACGCAGCCTCGAAAATATCCGAAGCCATCTGCACAGGTTCCGGTGAACGACCGGCTTGCGGGAAGCCAAGGAACCTGTTGCATGAGGAGCGCGTGGGCTAGCAACCCACCTACACGCGCGATGACAATCCGAACACTTTCGTGGCGAGACGGCCGAGGCTCAAGCTCAAGGCGCGTTTGATAAGCAATTCTGCCAGGACCTTCGCCTCTCGCGGTCCGTCGGTACGCGGGCTTGACTACTCGCATGAACACGAACGTGGAACCAAGGGCCCGGACCTTTCGCTTTCTCATGCGGGCGACGATGCTGCATGTCGTCACGTATCTGGTGGTCGGGATCGTCGCGTCGATCGTGCTCGATTATGCGTCGTTGTTCGCCCGGCCTGTTATCCGTGATTACATGGTCGAGTTCGGATCGGTGTCTCTGTTCATCGGCCCGGTCATTCAGGTGTTTCGTGGCATCATCATCGCGGCCGTGTTGCTGCCCTTCCGTGAAGTCTTCGCGCAGCGGCTGGGATGGCTCTGGTTGTGGTTGATCCTCGTCGGCATCGGGATCTTGTCCACCTCGGCAGCAGCGCCGTCCTCAATCGAAGGCATCACCTACACGCAGCTTCCACTTTGGTACCACGCCATCGGGATGCCGGAGATGCTCGTGCAGACACTCACTTTCAGTGTGCTCGTCGCCCTTTACGAACGCCACCCGGAAGGCCTGCTCGCAGGGCTTCCACCAGTCTTCGAACGTCTTGTGCGCGCGCTGGTCTCAGCATCGCTAGCCTTCGTCGGCTACGCCTTGATATCGGTGGTATTCGCCGTCTTGTCCGGCGCTACCATCGACGCCGCACAGTCTTTGAGCGTGCAGGTCCAAGGATTGTTCGTGGGACCTTTCCTCATCAACTTCGCGCTCGCTTTCATCGCCGCGGGGGGCCTCACCCCCGCACGGCGCATTATTGTCGGAGTCGGGTCATATGTCCTGAGTGCCGCGATGATCCTGACGTACCAGACGATCTTTCTCAGCATTCCCAACATCGTATACGCGTCGGTCGCACCGATTCTTCCAGCGGTCGTGGTCTGGCTGCTCGCCCCCAACCGAGAACGGGCTGAGCCCAACACGCCAACAATCTCGGCAACCCAGCGCGATCTTCGATAACGGGGCACGACTGGATTACCCGTCCCGCAGCCATGATAGAGATTTGCTTTTCAGGCAACGCTGGAGGATTGAGCGGCACGTTCAAGAAGGCACGGCGCGCATCAAACTGTCACGGACGGGCGCCCACGTACGACGACGCTCTAGCCCAAATGAGTTTCGGATCGTGGCGCTCCCTGATCCTGCGCCGATCGTAGCATCCGGGAGGGGTCGAATCTGGGACGAAGCTCTTTCAAAGGCACCTGCAATCAAGAGTCATTCAGTTTCGCTACACACGCGGACAGCTTTCCCTTAGATTGCCAGGATCAGGCCTAGCAGAGGGCTGCGCCATGACGGTGGAGGCGATCGCGAACCACCACGCTCTGTCAGAACTTGCGGACCGGTCTTGAAGAAGGCGGGCATGTGGAGTTTTGGCTAGTCATTCGTTGAGAAGGTTCGCCACGGGGTCCTGAGGCTTTGTGGTTCATGCACCAGCGTCTAGCAACGGTGACGAACCTCGACGAAAAATAGGACAAGGTGGTGACCTCGCTGCCACGGTCCCCAATGGCATCAACGGTCGGTTTCCCGCCGGGCAGGCATTTAGTGGGAAACAGAAAAGAAATGACGTGCAAGTCGATCGAGGTGAACCTGCTTCCCTGGGCAGTGCCAGGCCAGTCGAATGACGAGATAATGAAGCCATCGGCCCCGAGCTTTAGTTGGTCGTTGGCGGGACCATCAGCCCTCCAGCGGCGGACACGGGTGGTGTCCGCCGGCCGAGCAAGATGAGTGCGACCCCGACGGAGATGAACCAGGCCCAGAGCAGGATGCCGTAGCCCCAGTAAAAAAATGGCGCGGCGTACCGGAGTGCTTCGCTGAGCATGCCCAGCGCCCCAGTCACCGCTCCGAGCCATCCGATTGCGCGCGGCATGACACCTCTTGTCATCACGACAGAGATCAGGAGGATGCCCGCGGCGGACAGGACAGCGACAATCGCCGGGGTGTTGTTCTCGGCCACAATCGCCTCCGCAGCGATTGCGAACCGGTCGCGCTCCGCGACGGCTGCAGCCATATACTGATCGCTGAGGTACACGAGGGTGAGCGAGCCACGGCTGGTGACGGGGATGGCCAGGAACATGGCCCACGACAACGCCCCGAGGAGGGCGCCGATCAGGGCGAAGCTCTTGTTGATGGGTTTCAGCGCAATGAAAAGAGCGACGAAGACCAGCACAGCGAGAACATTCGGGAGGATCCACAGCACCTGTTCCAGCACATAGGGCACCTTATTTGCGGCGATGAACTCCAGCGTCTCCGCACCTCCATCCACCGGCGGTGGAGCGACGAAGTCCACGACAAGCGCGCCGATCAACAGCAGCACAAAAGCGATAGACCCGATCCCGGCCACCAAGTAGAGGGAACGCCACGTTGGCATCCCCGCCTCGCTGAGCGTTCCTGACGCGTTCACGGTCATTTTCCCAGTCCTTCACGCCGGCCTAGTCAGACCCATCGGCGCAGGTAGCGTGTTCGGGGCGGTCGGCCGGTTCGGTTCGGTGTGTTCCTATCGTCGTCCTACTGAGGCTGTTGATGAAGTGGCTTAGGTCCCATGAGCAATAGATACAAACCATACGGCGGCAAGTGGGCGGTCGAGACTGAGGCCTACTGTCTGCTGGCTGAACTTGCCTCACAGAGGAACAACTTGGAACAGACCCAAGGACTCTGAACGGGATCAAACACTATTGCTCGGTAAGATACCGGATGCGCATGCGATCGCCGAGCAGCTGATGTTCCATGTGCCCGATGGGGGTGGCGAATGGATCTTGCTGCCGAGCCTCTAGATCGCATACTCCGCGGTCGGCCTTGGGGAGCTCGGGTGCGTACTCGCATTGTCTCTCGCCTCAGGACGGATTAGGGGGATCCGACCTCTTTGGCGGTGAGCCGTTTCCGCGCGGACTCCTGCTCGAGGAACTCCCGCTCAAATGCCCCCAAGACACGGAGAGCGTCCACGAAAAGGCCAGATCCATAAATGTCGTTACCTTCGCACAAGCTGGAACGGTTCACTCTCAGACGGGCTTCTTGATGCCAGCGGTTTCGGCGATGCGCCGGCCTTGATTGCACAGCGACTGTGATACTGGCGGTATGAACACCACAAGATGCTATCGTCGAGGAGTCCTACTGGATGAAGGCTTCCCGCTGGAGGGGCTCGATGAACATCTGATTCACGAAGACACCGTCATCTGGGTCGACCTGTACAGGCCCACGCCGCAAGACCTGCAGACCGTTGCCGACGAACTCAGCCTGCATTCGCTCGCCGTCGAAGGCGCTACGACGGTGCAACAGCGACCCAAATTCAACCGCTACGAGCATCATGACTTTCTCAGTGCTTATGCTGTCCGCCTTGATACAGCCTCGGGGGAGCTGGGTACGGCTGAGATTGCGGCCTTTATCACTCCCAAGGCCCTTATCACTGTGCGCAAGGATGATGCTTTCCCCATTCAGGATTTGATTGACCACCTAGAACAGAACGCCGAACTCATCACGCATGGCATCAGTGCGCTCCTCTACGGGCTGCTCGACTTCATAGTCGACGGGCACTTCGACACCGTGCAAATGCTCGATGAACAAATAGAGACCCTCGAGGACCTGCTCTTCGACGAACGATCCCACGACACTGACGTGCAACGCCGCAGCTTTGAACTGCGAAAGAGTCTTGTTCGACTACGTCGGGTGGTGCTTCCAATGCGCGAGGTTATCAACACGCTCATTCGACGAGACGTCCAGCTGGTTCCCCGCGAAATGGCACCGTACTACCAAGACCTCTACGACCACGTGCTGAGAGCCACCGAGTGGACCGACAGCTTACGGGATCTGGTCTCCACGATCGTGGAAACCAATCTGACCATCCAAGGCAATAGACTCAATATCATCACCAAGAAGGTCACAAGTTGGGCCGCCATCATCGCCGTACCGACCGCTATCACCGGTTTCTACGGCCAGAATTTGCCCTACCCCGGCTTCGCCCACGAGTCCGGCTTTATCGCATCAACGCTTTTGATTGCGGTGCTGTCGGTAGGTCTCTTCATAATCTTTAGGCGCAAAGACTGGCTATGAGCCCACACGCTTCGCCGCAGTTGCGCGTTGAGGTTTCCGTGCCCGCGAAGATCTCCATGAACAATGAGCCCTCGCCTCCATCAGCGGTCGGGCATCACTAGTGCCGACCTTGCACGACTCGAGAGCGTGAGCCCACAGTCGATGAGCTCGACAGTCGGTTCCCTCATCCTGGGCGGCCACGTGCTCGCAACCCCGTCTGCGGAAGACGGCCGGCGGCGCGAGTTGCATCTCACCGATACCGGGCGTGACCTCGTAGAGGCGGTGCGCCCTGAAAAAGTCCTGAGCAGCTGCCCTGAATCTCCCTCCCTACTGTCAGACTGGCCGTGTCTGTAGGCTCGGGCTATGGATACCGCGGAGCCAGGACCCGAAACCAATGTACTCAGGGTGCATGACTGCTGGAGGTATCTTTGCTCTGCCTCCGACTGCAGTGGAGCCTACCTCTTCGGGGCACAGAGACGTCGGCTCGAGCACGTGGCAGGCCGCACTGTCTGGAGTGGACACCGGAGAGCGGTAGGCGCATGACAGGCTCATTCATGCGGCGGTGGGTACTTGCCGTTACTGCAGGGGAAGCCATCGGATTCATGGTCCCGGCCGCAGTGGGTGGACTGTTGGCGCTGGCAGCAGCGCCGGGCATTGTGGTCTACCCTTTGATGATTGTTGCCGGCGCGTGCGAAGGGGCCCTGCTCGGGGCCGGTCAGTCGATCGGTTTTGGTCCTTCGGTCGTACGACGTTCCTCGTGGGTCGTGGCTACCGCAGGGGGCGCTGCAGTCGCATGGGCCATTGGTATGCTGCCCAGCACGATCGCCGGCTTCGACCCAGGTTCTCCGTCAGCCCTGCCCTGGATTCTCGTGGGCGCGGTACTGCTTCTGGTTTCGATTCCGTCCTTGCAATGGCTTGTCCTGCGCCGCCTGATCCCGCGTTCCTTCTGGTGGATTCCCGTTAACTCTCTTGCGTGGTCAGCCGGTATCCTCTGGACATTGGCACCGTCGCCGTTCATCGACGAAAAGACACCATTTCCGGTGCTGTTGGTGGTCTACGTATTGGCGGGGATTCTTATGGCTGCCACCGTAGCTTCACTGACCGGCTTCGCTGCGCGGCGCGTCGTGGAATCCGCTACTTCCAAGGGAGCAGGAGGCACCGGGGCCGTTGCATCCGAGTAGCAGAAACGACCTCTCTGGAACTGGACTCGGCCCGCGGCCAACTGTCCTGCTCCACCACATCGCCCGTGGCCATGGGCATCGAATGCTTCGAGGATAAGGCCGAACAAATCCTCGCCGAGGCCGTGCAGGCTGCTTTCGGAACTACCACCTAACCTGCGGACCGCCCCGGGGAAGCGTGCTGCTCTCTGTGCTTGCGCATGCCTCGTTGAACGCTGGGTGGGGTTTTGTCGCGTTGACCCGGCAGACATCGATCACTGTCTTCGTGTGTGGGTCCCCCGACGACCAACAGATCGAGGCCCCTTAGGTCTATCCTGCCTACAGCGTAGACGGAAACCACGTCAGTCGCCGTCGCCAGTCCTTCGGCTATTGCTTGGGCAATGCGGTGAGTATTGCCGTACATCGACTCGTAAACAACGGCTGCTTTCAATGTCCTGCCTCCAAGCTGCAACTTGTTTCGGCATCCGTCGTCGAACGTGGGCATTGATAGGGATGAACGCCTCTGACTTCCGACGTTACAGGTCCGTGTTTTGGCCTGCTGCTGAGGTAGTCCATCGTGTTCTTTCTCGGACAGGCCTTGCGGCTATCGCCGCCACCGACTTCACTGGGGCATACAGGCGCAGCTCAAAGTACTCCGCGCCGCGACCCCGAGAAAAATCAGCCAGCGCACCCTTCCCCGAAAGGGCACCATGCTCAGTCATATCAACCTTCATCGGTCCCTGTGGGCTGTTATCAGCATCATGACACTCGTTGCCGCAGCATTAGGGCTGTGGCGCCCCGCGATCTACGACGGAATCGTCAGCGAAGAACTCATCCCGGGGGCCTTTTCACAGGACCTGCTCTCCGTGGCTGCCGCGCTCGGCCTTCTGTACCTGGCCGTCACGGCCCACGGCAACCGGGTGAAACGGCAGATCATAGCTCTGGGGCTCCTGGGATATCTGTTCTACGCATACGGGATATACGTCATCGAGCGCGCCTACAACGGCCTGTATCTCGTTTACATGGCAGTTTTCACCTTGGCCTTTTGGGCTCTGGTCTGCGCCGGAGCCCACATACGCCGTGACCTCCCCCAGCCGGCCCTCCCGAAAACTGTTCGGCTGCTATCGGCCTCCGGTGCCATCCTGCAGCCACTCATCTTCTACCCACTCTGGATAGGGATGCTCCTGCCCTTGATGCGCACCGGGGAGCAGATCGACTCCCTCTACTCAATATTCATTCTGGACCTGTGCTTCATCATGCCCACCTTCCTGATCCTCTCCGTCCTGGCCTACAGGTCGCATGGAACCGGGCTGCTTCTACTGCCTGCTATCTACGTTCTCGGCTTCACCCTCATCTTCTCCCTGGCGGTGGGCGAGCTGGTCAAGCCGCTGTTCAATGCCACGCTGAACCCGGGGGAATTCTGGCCCGCACTCGGGCTTTCCATGCTCTTCCTAGTACTGGGCATCCTGCACTTGAACAAACTTCGTATCGACGAGGCTGGGATGACAGCGGCAAATGGTGACAACGGCGCCTATAAAGCGGAAAGGCCGGCGTAAGGGGAACGCCGCGCAGAGCCCGTCTGCGACGGTCCTGCCGCCGGGTTGTCAACAGCCCGTTTCTCCGGCTCCTCGCCAACAGCTCGGGTCGAGGGCTCCACCGGCAATGATGCTCCCCATCATGGTCATTGCCGGTTTGGTTGGCGGCCCTCTAAATGGCCAATGCCGACCAGTGCCTACCCACGGGGCTCTTCTCGGCCATGAAACTTCCGCTGACGTGCAGAAGTTGAAGAGGACAGTTACGGGAGAGACCAACAAAACATGCTGCCTCGCTTTAGCGTCCTGAAGCCTGCGGTTCGTGAGACGGATAGACAGACAGTGGGGCACTACCGGCAGTAGCGGACCCAAAGCTACATGCACCCTATTGCGGTGGGCTCTACTTCGCCAAATGGGAGTTTCCCGGAACGAACACCTGGATCTAATTTCCGTCGTCCTTGACGAGCGCGTCGTGCTGCTCGTGATGGGGGCGACCGTGCTGCTCGGCACGATCCCCTTCGCGCAGTGGTTTGTGCTGCACCGCGAGGGGGCGTTTCGATGGGTTCCGGTGAACGTGGGTGCCTGGCTTCTGGCGATCCTGTGGACTGCGGCGCCGTCACCCTTCGTCGACGAAGGCAGCCCCTGATTCTGGTCGCAGCCCTCTACCTCGTCGCGGGCCTGCTGATGGCTGTCACGGTCGCTGCGCTGACGGCTCCTCTGGCCCGGTCGCTCTTCGGGAGATGACCGCGCGTGTGTGTGTTGCCGGTCGAACAGACCGAGCAGCGCGAGCACACAGCCGAGCTTCGCCAGGCCGATAGCGGAATAGACGATCTGGAGGATTGGCAACGTGATTCATCCACCGCTGATGTCCGGCACATGGAACAGCAGTTGCTCCGCGATGATCCAGATCACAAGCGCGAATCCTGCGACCGCGGTCCAGAAGGCCGCCGAAGCCCGGCGGAGCAGCAGGTGCACGAAGGCAAGCAGCTGTGTTCCGCCGACCACGACGAAGAGGATGATCGCGGGCCACAGGTAACTTTCGAACGGACTGCCCTCAAGGAAGTCGAGTCGCCAGCCCGGAGCGCCACGGGGGCCGAGATAGACGAATCCGGCGATGGCCGAAACCACGCAGAACCCAGTGAAGATCAGGAGCAGCACACGCCACACGCTTCATCACCCCCCTCGTGATGCGGCCCAGTCTGCAGCGATCCTCGTAGCGACACGAGTGGTCGCGATGACTCACAAGAAACCTCTGCGTAGGTAACCTTTCTCTCATAGGTAGTGGCAAGCCTGAGGCTGGATGCCAGACTTGACCCGCATGGGCCGGGCGTGACTCGTAACTGTTTTGACCTGCCCTCGGCAGTGTCTTTCCCCTGGCTTGTCCGCTCAGCCCGTGAGGCCAGTTTGGCTCGCACGGTGGCCTGATAGGAGGTTGTCCATCCCGCGGCACCCCGCAGGACGTGACTCGTTAGAGAATTGCCTCGGCGCGATCCCACCCCGGCTGGCCGACCATTATCCCGTCTTGGGAAGGAAGCCACTGCCATGATTGCAGTCCGGGAAAAACTCAAACATCGTCGGCGTGGGCACCCACGCCCGCACCAACACCTACGCCATCCTGGAGGCAGCCACCGGCGAGGTCGTGGATACGGCCACGTTCCCCGGTCGCCGCCGCCCTCTTCGCCCACACCGCCGAGGACGCACACCGCACCGCCGTCCACACCCAAATCCTGGCCGCCGAGGCCGACGAGTCGTATGAGTTCTGAATGACGAGCTCGTTCCACATGTCCCAGCAGAAGAGGCCGGCCTCTACCCTGTCGTGCAACGCACTGTCGGCGCTTTATGGGATGCATCATGTGCTGAACCTCCACTTTGCCAAAGTACAAGGTAGAGGAAGTGTGGTCAGCCCGTGTGGCGTGCGCCCGCTCGCGGGCTTTGGTCCGTCTGCGCCGCGTTCGTATCCGCTTCGCGTTCGTCGAGCCGACCGCCGACCGCGCGCAGGGCGGCGAGGATCGCCGCCAGATCGACAAGTTCCTGGATGAGCGCGCCAGCCGTCGCGGGAATCACCCCGAACGCGGCGATCACCATCAACACGACCGAGATTGCAATTCCTAGCCAGATGCTTTGCAGGGCGATCCGAACGGTGTCGCGTCCGACTCTGACTGCCAGTGCAACGCGGGAGATGTCGTCGACGAGGATCACGGCATCCGCCGATTCGCTCGCCGCCGTTGCGCCTTTGGCGCCCATGGCGATGCCCACATCCGCCGCAGCGAGCACGGGCGCGTCGTTCACTCCGTCACCGACCATGATCACCGGCCGCTCCGCGATACCTCCGACCTCGGCCACTTTGTCCGCTGGCAGGCATTCCGCGCGAACCCGGGTGATGCCCAGCTCCGACGCGACGTGCTGTGCCGTTTCTGCGGCATCACCGGTGAGCATCATCGACTGCCTGACGCCCAGCTTCTCGAGCCGTTGCAGCGTGGCTTTCGCGTTCACCCGCAGGCGGTCGCTTGCCAGCAGTGCTCCCGCGTACACCCCGCCGATCGCCACATAGATTGCCAGTTCGCCAGGTCCGATCTGCGTGCGCCGCGCTTCCGGAGCGTGCTGGGCGACGAACGCGAACTTCCCGACCACCACCTCGCGGCCCCGAATACTAGCGACCACGCCATTTGTGGCGGCTTCTTGCGCCGTCGCGGCCTCGTGCAATTGGAGTCCACGTTCTTTGGCCGCAGCGATCATCGAAGCCGCGAGCACATGCGACGAATACTGCTCGGCGCTCGCCACGGAGCTCAGCACCTCGTCCGCTGTGAACGGAGGCTCGGGCCGAACCTCCGCGAGGGCTGGCGTTCCATAGGTGAGGGTGCCGGTCTTGTCGAAAACGACCGTCTTCGCCGCCGACAGCTGTTCCAGAACCCCACCGCTCTTCACAATGACGCCATTGCGCGCTGCCCGGCTCATACCGCCGATGAACGCCACTGGCGCCGCGATCAGCAACGGGCACGGGGTGGCAAGCACCAGCACCTCGGCGAACCGCACGGGATCACCACTCAGCCACCAAGCGACCGCCCCCAGGGCCAGCGAGAAGATCGTGAACGGTACGGCGTACCGGTCGGCGAGCCGAACGACCGGCGCTTTGCTCTCAGCGGCCTGGGCGACCAGTGCGACGATCTGCTGGTATTGACTAGCCGACGCTGTCTCCGTGGCTCGGATCTCCACGGCTTCCTGCCCGTTCACGGCGCCACTGAGTACCGCGTCTCCGGTCCGTTTCTCCACGGGGATGCTCTCACCAGTGATCGAGGATTGGTCGAGGGTGGTCTCGGCGGAGAGGAGCACGCCATCGACCGGCACGATTTCCGACGGGCGCACGAGCAGCACGTCGCCCACCCGCACCGCATTGACCGGCAGGTCGCAGTAGCCGCCCTCCATAGAGCGGTGCGCGAGCTGCGGCACACGGTTGAGCAGCGCGTCCAACTCGCGTTTTGCCCGCTGGTTTGCATAGTTCTCCAGGGCGTCGCCGCCGGTCAACATGAGAACGACGACTAGGGCTGCGATGTACTCGCCGACCACGACCGTGGAGACGATGGCTGTCACCGCAAGGATGTCGAGCCCGAATTCCCGACGCAGCATTGCCCGCACCATCCCCACGGCCTGCCAGGCAGCGATCGTGAGGGAATATGCGCTGAACAGCCACTGCACGAGCCAGCCTGCGCCGCCAAGTGCCAGAAGGATCCCGGTGACGCCCACAACAATCGTGAGCGTGACCAGCCAATACCGCCGTGCGAGATCAAGACTGTGGGACATGAGACCAGTCTTGCAGAAAGGCCACGGCGGCACGCCAAAATTGGTGAAACCGACTCCGATAAACCCGGAATTCTCCGGACGAGCCGCACCTCAGCCGAGCATGGGGCCACCAACTGGAACAGCGGACCGAATTGGATGGATGACGCGTGGATCGCAGGATCGAGTTCACCAGGTCCTGCGCGACGGCGACGAGAAAGGCGACGACGGGAAGATCGCCATGCGAACGGGCACTGCACTCAGCGGTTGGCAGAGGAGAGACCAGCTTCGGCCGCGACTGATTGCCCACGCGGAGGCGTTGACTACCGCTGAGACGGCACCTAGTCCGTGAACGCGAAGCATGTCATTCCTGAGGCCCGACAGGCCGACACCCAATCGGCACGGGTGGCGCACCCGAGAGACTGTGGCGGTGGAGACCCTAGAGTGGTACCTGCGGGCCCGCTGCGGAGCCTCATCCCATGCTGTTGACCGCGATGTGCACGACGGACGGGACGAGCAAGCTGCGTGTGCGTTCAAAGAGAATCCCGAATGAGAGTCCCAGGAGCCCTTGCTGGACGATGGTGATGGCGATGGCCGGCAACAGTCCGGCATGACCAGTGTTGGCAAAGCCGGACCCGAGGTGCCAGACGCCGAACATGAGGGCCTGAAGCACCAGCGCCCAACCTGCCCCTGCGAGCAGCCGCAGGCGCGTTTGCAAAAGACCCCTGAACAGGAACTCCTCGAGGAAGCCGTTCTGCATGAAATCCGATATGAAGCCGCCCAATAACCGGACGATCGTCTGCTGCCCGATGATCAAGGTGAAGGCGAGCCAGATGACCGGAAGGGCGCAACAGATCAGCAGCGCCCGCCCCACCCGGTGGCCTTTCACGAAGCCCAGCGCCGGAAGGCGCGCGCTGGCCAACAGCAGCACGACGAGCGGAATGAGCACATACGTAACAGGGTTGACCAGGAAGGTGCCCAGCCCCTCACCGAACCACCGTTCGCCCAGGCGTTGGAGCCATTCGACCAGAGGCGTCCACAACGGGATGTCCGCGTTTCCGTCGATGACTTTGTGGAAGGCAAGGCCGTTCCACGCGGTGAGGGCGATGAAGACCGCGACCAGCCCGAGCTGCACCCACACCCGGCGGCGTGCGGGGCCGGCAACGGCTCTCACGGCCCGTGCCGGCTCGGTGACTCCCGTGACAAACAGGCTGAGCAGGAGCAGGACAGAGCCGACGACTATGCCGCCCACCGGGATGCCGTGCCCTCCCGCAATCAGCACCATCACGGAGGTGAACCATACCGCCGCGAAGAACCACGCCGGCTTTGAGACGGCCGATCGTTTCAGCGCGTGGACAATGTTGCCGCGAAAATTCGATTGCGTGCGGGTGGCAGTCAGGTGGCGCTTCGCCGTTTCTCCTCTCACATCAGCCGACCCGAGAGCCGAGATCGGTCGAAGGGAAAACTACCTCGGTCGCTGCCGTGCCGCGATTGAGCACGGCCACGATGATCGCCACGGTGACAAACAACCACATGTCCCAAGGCTGGGCGTCGGGCCAGATCGGATTGTTCATTTGGGCATGGAACACGAAGGCCACGGCGAGGCTTCCGCGAGCGGTATTGAACATGGGGGTGAGGATGACGCTGATCGCGATGATCCCGAAGAAAAACGGCCAGTAGTCCCACGCCGCCTGCTTCGTGCCGCTCAACAGGAAGGACGGGGTGTGCCAAAGCGCCACGACGAGACCGAGAAGGAGGCTCGACCACAGAGGCACAAGCCGCCGCTGCAGCAGCGGCAGCGCCACACCTCTCCAGCCCAGCTCCTCGACGGGGCCGATGAGCAACATCGCGAGCAGCGCCGGCAGCAACTGCCAAACCGAGGAGAACGGGAACGGGTCGGCCAGGCTCCCCTTGACCAGGGCACCGGCGTAGAACACCGCCGGCATGCCCAGTATCAGCACGAGCCACCACACCACTGGCATGCGCCACAGTGCGAAGCGGCGAAAAACGAGCCCAGACCCTTGAGCCCGTAGTGGCGCCATACCATCAGGACGCCGACGATGCCCGGAGAGTAGACCATGAAGATAAAGACCGGATTCGTGTAACCCATGGGCCCAAAGATGGCTTCCACCTGCTCCTGGAACACCACGTAGAGAATACCCGCCCCCCAGGACAGCGCGAATGTGGCGATGAAGAAGGCTAGCATCGAGCGGAACGTCATGCTGTCCGTCGTCGACGTGGGAGTGCCAGGGAGCCCGGTGGTGCTGCTGGTCACGAGGACCTCATCTTTCGGATGCGGCCGCCTCGTCGCTGCCATCTTCACGAAGCGTGGCAACTCACCGACGACTCAAGGCCCACGGTAACGCATCGGGGACGGCCTGTCGCCACCCGGGGACACTTCCGCGGACAGGCCCTGCGTTTGGGGAGTGACAAAGGACCATCATCGACCCCCGCACCGGTCTTGTAATGGGACGAATATGTGGTGAGAACCCCAGCCATGATTGGCTGGGGCTGCGTCTCCCGTGGCCAGCAGCCGGACCCCGCGTACCTGATGCCCGTTCAATTCGCCGATAAGAGCTAGAGTTCGGTGGTATGGCCCTATACAACAGTCCGACTTGGCGGCAACCTGTGTTCGGTGCGCTCTCAGGGATCGTGGCTACCACCGCAATCAACCTGAGCGGACAGTCTGCCTTCGCCCTTCGCCGCCCTCGCACTGTTTCCCTTGATGGGTGTCTATTGGTACCTGGGGCGCCATTCCCGCAACAAGATGGGGCTGGTCCGCGGTCGACCACGCCATTACGGTGTTGGTCTCCTTCATCCGCTCCTGGTGCTGGGCGTTCTTGCCTTAGCGGCGTGGCTCGGCGATGCCATCAATACGCGTGGCACAGACTGGTCAGCCGCGATGATCGGATTCCTGGCCACTACGTTCGTGACCATCCTGATGGGGTTGCTCACCGAGGAGGGGTCTTCCGCGGTTGGTTATGGTCGTCCCTCCGTAGCTCGGGTGTCGGGGCCGGCGAGCTCGTGGTGTGGACGAGTCTGGCGTGGAGTCTTTGGCATGTTCCGGTGTTGCTCTTGGGCACGGACATCGAGACGTCCGCGGCCCAAGTACCGATATACTTCGCCAGTGCGTTCACGATTGGGATCATCTGGGGCATGTTCCGGCTGATCTCAGGGTCAATTGTCGTCACGAGCGTCGTCCACGGCGTCTGGAACGGCGCGGTGTGCGTCTTCTTCGGAATGGGGGCCACTGAAGGTGCGCTTGGCATCAAGGAAACTGCTGTCTACGGTCCGGAAGTCGGTGTGCTCGGGCTCGCTATCAACATCGTAATAGCAATTGGGCTCTGGCAATGGTACCGAAGTGCAAGCCGGAAGAGGCTCGCTCGCGTGCAGCCGAGTCCGTCTGTGGAGCTCCCGCTGGATACCATCCCGAAGGCTAAGGGCAGCGCCAGCAACGGTCTGGAGGCCGAAAATTTCAGCTAAAGAAGTACGACATCTCCGAATCTTCTTCACTACAACAATTTTGTGGACGTGGACTGCCGGATCAGCTTTCGTTCTGCTGGGTGTCAACGACACCGCCGTCGGCGAGATCATCTTCTTGTTCTCGGCCGGGATAGTTCCGTCGGCCGTCGGGCTCATCATGGTGTTCAGGACCTATACGAAGGACGCTCGCAAAGACTACTTCAAACGGTTCACTCCTACCTGGCGTGGGACGTGGTTCGTGCTGGTGTATGCAGTGTTGCTGCTCGCCGTTGCAACTTGGGTGCTCGTCACGTTCTTCGGGGAGAACCCGGACTTCGCAACCGTCAAGGGCTTTGTCAGCATTCCGTTGACCATCCTGGGTTTCATCTTCGGCCTGTACATGTGGGGGCCAGTGAATGAAGAGTTCGGGTGGCGGGGCTACGCCCTCGACAAGATGCTGATCAGGCACGGCTTGGTGAAAGGCTCGCTGATGCTCGGCTTCGTCTGGGGCATCTGGCATCTCCCATGGATCTTCTTCCCCGGGCAGTGGCAGGCCCAGGCGTTTCAGGTCTCGCCCTGGTGGTTCGTCGTGTACGTTGTGCAGTGCATGATCTTCAGCGTCGTGATCTCCATCGCGTACATACTGTCCAAGCGCAGCTATTTTGTCGCCGCTACCGTGCACGGCGTCGGCAATGTGGTCGTGGGCCTCTTCTACTTTGAGGTTTCTCTATCGGGGACGGTCTGGTTCTCCGTCACGGCAATCGCAGTGAGCCTGGCGATTATCGGAGCGACGTTTGGGCTGTTCGGCAGGCGATTCAGAGCACTGTGCGCAAGGGAATTCGAGCAGATTCACGCAGACCGAGACGAGTTCGGCGTGAGTGAGGCGTACAGCTCTTGAACTCTGCCTGATGAGTACGGTCGGGAAGCTGGGTGGATTAGTCGAAGGAGCGCCAGTGCGTGCGTACACGCTGGGGTGGTTGCTTGACGGCGATCCCTCTATCGGTTGGCAAGTGCTCCGCGATCTGACCGGGGCACCACGCGAGGTTGGTTGAGGCAGAACGGGCACTAATAACAACGAGCGGAGTCTACGTTGTCCCGTACAACCTTCTTCGCTCTGCTCTTCGCGGCTACCATCTTGGGGATTCTCGCCAGCCGCAGACGCACGAGACGGCGTCTCGGTCAAGCAGGGCTGGTTGCCGTTGCTGTCCAAATGATCGCGGTCGTCGCATCCACCGTGTGGGCGCTGATCGATCGGGCGCCTGCCCACCACCTCAAGCTCGATCCTGGGCATCACGAAAGCCGTGGCTTCACGTCACCGCGATGCCGGCCATCGCGAGCACCAGGAGCAAGATGCATGAGGTGATCACCAAACTGGGATGGCTGCCCTTCCCGGATTTCAGTGCGGGCCAGCGCCACGCGAGCACGGCGGCGGCCCCGACCGCGAGAACTGCGTAGCCGAGCCATATCCAGAAGGGATCGAGAGCCCCCATCAGAACCGCTGGGAGCACCATACCCAGCAGTACGGTCCCGGCGATGACACCCAGTACGTGCGTTAGAGCGCGCTGGCGCGTAGGACTGTGCCGGGCGATGTGCCAGATACCCCAAACACCCCACCCGGGAACGCCGAAAGCAAGCAACGCGGTCACAGCCAACACGAGGGTGTCACTCACGTTGACGCCCCCTCGTCCAGCAGCGCCCCAACAAGGTCGCCCTGGAGCATCACCAGCTGCGCCCCCGTCGGCACGGAATTGACAATGTAGGCTAGACCGCGCCCGGTCCGGGGGCAGTAGCCCACGAAGGAATGGTGAGACCCGGTTAGCCCGTTGTGGAAGATCAAGTCCTCCCCTCCTGGAGTCGTGGCGCGAACCCAGGTGATGGCGATCTGCGCTTCGGGCATCCACGGCAGGATCGGTGCGGATGCCACCGGCTCAAGTCCAGCCGCCCCAGGCTGGCGCTCATCCCGAGTCAAACGCATCCAGGAGGCGAGGTCCGCGCTGGTGGACCACATGCCGCCGCCGGGCGCCAGTCCATTTAGTGTCCATGGCTCGGCAGGACGCCCGCCGAGCAGACCCTTCTCCCACCCCTTGGGCAGACCGCCCCGGTTAACCGGAAGGTGAGTATCCCGCAGGGACAACGGCTCGAGGATCCGCTCGGTGAGTAGCTCCTTGTAGGTAGCTCCGGCCTTCCTGGCCAGCAGGTGTGCCAGTAGTGCAATGCCCGCCGTGGAGTAGGAGTATTCGCCCCGCGCCTCCAAGCACTGTCCGAGTACGTCGGACACCGTCTCATCCCCGTCCTGATGTGCTCCGTCGGCGTGGAACAGGCCAAACCACGCGTTGCGGCTACCGGTCTGGCTGGGCGTGAAGTCCGGCAGACCAGATGTGTGCGATGCGAGTTCCTGCAAGGTCACGCGCGCCAGCTCCGACTCATTCGCATCGACGATCTCGGTGACCGTCGTGTCCAGGGTCACTTCACCCGTTGCGACCATGTCCATCAAGACAGCTCCACAGAATGTCTTGGACACCGAACCGATCTCGAACGGCGTTCGCTCGTCGGCACCGATGCCTGCGTATCTGGTGGCGTCGCCGTCGACGTAGGCAAGTGCAACCCGGTTAAGCCCTCGCAGGTGTGGCTCCACCTGAGCCAGCAATGCTGGGTCCCCGCTGCGGCCGGACGCCTGGCCCACCGGATGGGGTCCGACCGAAGTCAATAGCCCTGCCGCGCCGAGACCCGCCCCCGCGCACAGCAGGGCCCTTCTGGAAATCTGACTTGGTCCCCGGCTTTGCTTCATTCTTAAGATCCTACGCAAAGCCGCCCGGATAAGGCGCAAGTGAGCCGCCCTGTTCGTCGTACTGCGGGCGACGCATGCGAACGGCGTCTGGACGTCGGTGCCATCGCACTCGTGTGGAGACGTTTGAAGATGACAGCTGCCAAAGAGACCACCACAACTTGCGGTTTCACTAAAGCCGCCACCGTCGGGAGTAAGGCCCACCCAAAGTGATAGAGGCCCTATCGTGGCGGACTCTACTGCGCCGCACTGGAGTTTCCCGGCACGTACACGTGGATCTGATTTCCGTCGTCCTTGACGAGCGCGTCCTGCTGCTGCCGTGACACGACGTAGACCTCGACGAAGTCCCCGGCCGATCCGGCAAAGTTCAGTGTCAAGAGGATGTATGCGCTCAGCAGATAGTCCGACGGGAGTGTGAACAGGGCTACGACCAGCACAATTCCCCAGATGGCGGCTGGGGCCAAGGCAACGATTACCGCGCTCCGGCGAGTGAGAAAGGCATGGTTTCCGGTGGTCAGGAAGGGGAACCTCACCGCGTATGAAGGCTTCATCTTGGTCAACAGCTGCAAGGCCACCCCGTGCGTCACTTCGTGGACCGCCATGTAGACAAGGCAAACGGCCAACGTCACAGGGATGGTGACGAGGTGAGGCCAGGACGTGGCCGGGGGTAGATCGAGTAGCAGCGCGGCTACCGCGGCAAGGAGAACCACCAGTACGAAGATTCCCTGGACTGCGACGGTTAACTTTCTGTCCTTCTTGAGATCGACCGTCGTGTGCTGCTGGTAGCTGGACGGCAATTCGATGGTGTCCCGCAACCTGGACTGATCGCTCATACTGTGTCTCCTTTTAAGTCCGTTCGATCTCTGGTAAGTCATCTGTACACGGCCGGCCGCTGGGATTCCTCGTTTCCGAATGACGATGCGGTTGCTCTGCCGAGAAACTGTTCGATCGATTCAGCCATTTCCTTTGAGTGCGTCCAGTGCAAGTAGTGACCGCCATTGAACACCACGAGTTCCGAACGATCCACGGATTCCAGTTGCTGCTCGTGCGCAGGACGCCACTGCGCGTTGGCGTCGATGAGTTGCTGCGACAGGAACGCCAGCACCGGAAGCTCTGAGGGGTAGCTCAATCCCGCCACCGCATCGAAGTTCTCCGCGGACCTGTTGTTCTCATCGATCATCGCCGGATTGGCATAGTTCCAGATCGTCATCAACCGGATCTGCTCGATGGCGCTTTCGGAGTAGACACCAGCGGGGGCCGCTGGTGCGGTGATTGCCGGGCTCAGCACGGTCATCCATCGCACCCAGCCGGTCACCAAAAGGAACCGTTCCCAAACGCCGATCTCCGGCGCAACGGCGAAGGCCTCGGGAACTGTCCCGTCCATGGTGACCAAGGCCGAGACCTCGCCGGGGAAACGATTGACGTAGTCCAGGCTGTAAATTCCGGCCAGGGAGTGGGCTGCCAGGACGTAATCTTTGACCTTGAGTTCCGCGAGCGTGTCATGCAGCTCGATGGAGATTTTTTCAACGGTTCGCCCGGGGACATCCAGATCGCTATAGCCATATCCGAACCGTTCGATCACGACAACGGTGTAGGTGTCGTTGAGCTCTTCGACCAGGGGCGTGAAGTCCAGTACAGGTGAGGCGGTGCCGTAGCCACTGAGTAGTACCAGGGTCTGCTCACCATTCCCGGTCACCGACGCGTTGACTTTGCCGCCATCGATGCTGACTCTCTCGCCATACGGGTCAACGTTCGCCTTCTCGATCGCGCCCAGGACCAAGTTGCTGGCCATGGAGAGCACCACCAGCGCAACGGTTGAGATCCCAATGCCCCCGGCAACCCGCAGACGTTTTCTCACCCTTCATCCACGAACTGCGCAGCAAAGGCGGGTTGAGGCCGTTGGCGCACTTGCGATCGGGTGTGCTGCGAGATGTCAGTCGCCAAGGGATGCGAGGATCTCATCTGCCCACACCGCCGCGCGTTCGAGTTCTCCGTCAAGGAGTGGACCCTCGTAACCGTGCACGCGGAAGGTCTCCTGCTTGATCGAGGTCTCGAAACCAAGGGATCGTATTTCGTGCTTGGCTGCCTTCGCCGCTGAGCCCGGCAACCGCGGCTTGTCGACGCGGGTGTCGAACGTGGCCGCGGGGATCTTGGTACTCGGTCGTTCGAGTTCGTTCAGCCATTCGCGGATGCCGCGAACCGGTTCGTGCGGGGCTTGGTGCGACTTGACCGCATCAGCTCGTGTCGCGGCTCGCGACATGGAGAAGGCGTGCGTCGGACCCCCAACAATGATCAGATCGTAGCCACCGACGGACACTGGAGCGGCGTCAGAGTCGACCACGTCGACGGTGGCGCCGGTGCTGAGCCTGGTGGCGATTGCGCGGGCGACCATCTCGGAGTTTCCCCACAGGGACTCGTAGATCACTAGTGCTCGCATCATCTCTCCTCTGTGAGCGATACCAAAAACAAGGGTCATTCCCACACTAGACCCAACGTCGTGTCGTTGGCGGGCCTCGGCGGGGCGGCGTCGAGGTTTGCCCCTGCTGGCGTGTCTGCCATTTTCGGAAGTCGTCTGCGCGGAATGGTCAAAGACGTCTACGCAGCGACTGCAAGCCCGGAAGGTAGCGGTCTCCGGGGTACCTCCGGCAGGTGACTACTCCCATCCGACCAACCGGCGTCCACCTTTATGGATTCCCAGACGGTCCCCTACGCGTCAGCGCCGAAGCGTGGGGTCCATGCCACCAGGCCCAAGCAACCCAAACGACCCAGTGCGGATCATCGCGTTCATGGCTGCCGTTGTGGGCGGAACCACCTTGGTCATAGTGGCCGCGCATTGGGTGACCGATTCCGGGGCGGTCGGAACGGCCGCTGGCGTGATCGCAGGGGTGCTGTCCGCGGCAATGTACCCGGTCCTGTTTCGGAAGCACTGATGGCTTCGCACCCGCATTTCCTGAATCGTCCCGGGATGCTTCACTGAAGCGATGTGGCGGGTCGTTGGCAGTCCCACCATCTGTCATGGATTCCCGCAAACAAACCCCAGCAGCGACCCTAAGAGTCCATGCAAGGGACGTAGTCTGGCCAAGACCCGTAAACACGGATCATCATCGGAGGAGTCACATGCGCTAGCTGCAGGACACCAAGCCCATCGGGCATGCACTGATCTGGATTGCGATCTACATCGTAGCGGTCAGCATCGGCGACTTCTTCGGGGAGAAACTCGGCTTTCCCGGGTTCACCAGCATCGTGCTCATTGCTCTGTCGATCGTGCTGATCGTCTATCTGCGGTTTGGTGGACGGCTTGCGTTTTACGGAGTTCGATCGGTGCAGCCCGGCACACTGCCAGCCGCGCTCTTCTATCTCCCTCTCTTTGCGATCGCTTTTCTGCAGTATGCCAAGGGATTCGCACCCGACCTTGACCCGCAGATCATCCTGTACGCGATTCTCCTGATGACGGCCGTCGGATTCATTGAGGAGCTCCTGTTCCGTGGCTTTTTGCTCCAGGCGTTGAGGGCGCGCGGCAGATCCACTCGCGCGATCGTCATTTCGGGAGTCACCTTCGGCAAAGGCCACATCATCAACCTCTTGCGCGGGTACTCGCTCACCGACCAGGCTCTGCAGCTGGTCGCGGCAGTGCTTATCGGCATCGCCCTGGCATACTGCGCAGTGCTCACCGGAAGCATTATGCCCGGCGTTGCATTCCACGTCTTGTTCAACATCAGCGGCACGATCACCGCTCACTCCGTGCTGTGGGATTCAGTCATGGTGGGGATCATCGCGGTCGTGATGATCCCCTACATTCTGTTCTTGCGGAATCGCCTTGCCAAGGTCGGACCAGCGGTCAGCGCTCCTGCCTTCAAGGTGGTCTGATGCCACGGCAACGTCGTGCACCGTCAGTCCCTGACTGGTTCCTCGCACCGAAAACGGCCCGGCATTTCTTTCTTGGCGGGTCAGAAGGTCATTCAATGAATCAGGCAACACTCCGTCTGATAAAGGCTGAATGAAATGAGCTTGGAGCAGCGCACGGCCGGGAATGGTAGGGCGCGGGGTTGGATTGCATGCTCGACAACGAGGGGACGGTTCCGTGCATGAAATGCATCGTCAATGAATACGACTGTGGACGATATGGCAGAGTGGCGCCGATGACTCCTGACAAACCACGTCAGAAGTCGCCTGCACCCGCCCCAAAATCCGGGAATCCCAATGCAGTCGACTTCGGAAAGTGACAGACGAACCAATTTTCCAGGGCGGGAACCCACATCCCCACGATGAGGGGCCCGCACCGTGAGTTCTCGATTCGTGTCTTTCTCGAAATCCTTCGTTTCCGAGAACTGCGATTGCCAATCGTTCCGCCACCACCCCCTGCGGTCCCGATTCTCTTCCCACTGAGGTGTAGCCACAAGGGGTAGCCGACAGAATCTTGGATTCTTCATCAACCCTTAGGTGCTTCAGTCTTCCTGTCAGTCAGGTACACAGATCGTAGCGATCATTCTTTGTCGGCCATTCCCATCGCCGAGGCCAGCATGGGCAACGCCAGTTCGTTACTTTTATCAAGCAAGTCCGAGTTCTTTCCTTGATACTCTACAAAAACTTGAAGTGTGGAAAACGCCGCCACAGATGCAGGTCGTCGACAAGGGGCATCGCCAGTCCCCGACAGACAACCGACAAGGCTTCGTCGGCATGGGCGGCTGCAACCGGCAGGGCGCTCATCGAGTATGTTGCCTCAATCTTCCGAAGGCTTCACTACGCCTCGCACGGCGCCTCGAATAACGTGGAAAGACCACCCACCAGACATCGGAGATTCTCATGGGGCAGGCATCCGGAACACCAACAATCATCGTGGGATTGGATGGCTCTGAGGCCTCACTCGAAGCCCCCCGACAAGCCCGATACCTGGCAAAGTCCTCGAATGCCAGTATCGAGGCCATCGGTAGCTGGGAAAACCCCGATTGTATGACGGCTACGTGCTGATTGGCATCGAAGGGTTCAGGGAAAGCGCCGCGAAGGTCGTGACCCAGGCGGCGCGAAGTGTTTTCGGGTCTGACACGCCTCCGAACCTCAAGATCAGCCTTGTGCAGGGAAATCCGAAATCCTCACTCGTCAAAGCCAGTGGGAACACCGATTACCTCATCGTGGGCAGGCGCGGCCACGGCAATATGGGCAAGCTGCTGATTGGGTCGATCAGCGCTTCCTGCATCGCCCACGCAAAATGCCCCGTCCTGGTGGTTCACACGCCGGAGGACCGGGAAAGCCACTAACCCCGTGACTGTAACGGGGCGGCTTGTGGATATCCGCTTTCCTGAACGAAAGTCACCGGCCAGTCGAGACCTCGATCCGCCGGGGCATTGGGGTCCGCAGCGGTTGGCCCCCCCGGGCGGCTCTTCCCTAGAGGTTTGCCCGCTTGTAGGCTGTGAAGCCGAGGGCCGGGAAGTCTGACCGGCCCGGATAGTGTGCCCGCGCAACTCCTTGGTGGTTTCCCTGGTCGTTGTCGCTGGACGGAAGCAGCAGGTCCACAATGAGTGCAGCATCAGATCCAGTGATTGAAACCAGGTCGCTCACCAAGGATTTTGGCTCGAATCGGGCGCTCGATGGCTTGAATCTTAGCGTCCCGACCGGGGAGGTCCACGGCTTTTTGGGTCCCAACGGTGCCGGCAAATCAACGACACTGCGGGTGCTCCTCGGGCTCATTCGTCCCACGTCGGGTTCCGTCCGAGTCTTCGGGATGGACCCCTGGCACGAGACAGCCAAGACGCACCAAGACATCGCCTACGTGCCCGGGGACGTGAGCCTGTGGCCGGATCTTTCCGGCGGCGAGGTCATTGATTTGTTGACAGGCCTGCGCGGCGGCGCGGACAAGACGTTGCGCCGCCAGCTGGTCGAAGAGCTTGAATTTGATCCGCGGCGTAAGGCCCGCACGTATTCAAAGGGAAACCGCCAGAAGGCATCATTGATCGCGGCATTTGCACGCCCCGCGCGCCTGTACCTTCTGGATGAGCCCAGTGCCGGTCTGGATCCGCTCATGGATTCCGTGTTCCGACGCCATGTCCGGCGGGTCACCGACGAGGGTGCAACAGTCCTGCTCTCCAGCCATATCCTCAGCGAGGTCGAACAGCTCTGCCACCGGGTGACGATCATCCGTTCCGGCCGGGCCGTCGAAACAGGGACACTGGGCGAATTGAGGCATCTGAAGCGAACCCACTTCAGGATTGAAGGCGCCACTAATGCTGCTCGGTTGGCGCATCTCCCTGGCGTGCAGGACGTCCGCGCCGAGGGCGACATCCTAGAGTTTGATGTGGACACCGCCGACCTTGACTCCGTTTTGGAAGCTGTCGCGGCGGCCGGCGTCAGCGGATTGACCGTTTCTCCTCCATCCCTGGAGTCCTTGTTCCTTCGCCACTACGGCGCCCGGAACGGGCAGGTGCGCTGATGTCCGGCATCATGCGCCTGGCGGATGGCCAGGCGCGGCGGGAGCGGGTGTTGCTACCATTCTGGATCCTTGGCATCGCGTTTCTGGGACTTGTCACGGCCAGCGCCGTGTCCACCCAGTTCGGCGACGAAACCGATCGGACCGCCATAATCGCCGTGGCTGCGGCCAACCCTGCCTTCCTGTTTGTGCGCGGCCTGCCCGACGGGACAAGTCTCGGAGCGGTGGTTTTCTTCCAGGGCTATGCATTCACAGCCGTGCTCGCGGGACTGATGAGCACCTTCCTGGTCATCCGCCATACCCGTGCCGATGAGGAGTTGGGGCGCGCCGAACTCATCGGGTCGACCACGCACCGGCGGGCAGCATCGCTGGGCTCAACGCTACTTCTGGGCACGGCCGCGAACCTGGTACTAGCCGCGGCCGTGGCCACGGGCTTCGTCGCGGCTAGGCTCCCCGTTGTTGGCTCGGTGACCGCTGGGGCCGCCGTCGGTGCGGTGGGACTGTTCTTCGTGGCACTCTCGGCTGCCGTTGCGCAGGTGATGCCCTCGGGGCGCAGCGCCAACGGTGCAGCGGCAGGATTGGTCGGTGCGGCGTATCTTCTTCGCGGTGTCGGGGATGCCTTCGGCATCCCCAGTGCCGATCTCACCCAGGTGACCGGCCATTGGCTTTCGTTGCTCTCGCCGATCGGTTGGGGCCAGCGCTCCCGGCCCTTTTCCGTCGCCGAGCCAACCCCGCTCCTGGTCCTGATGGGCGCCGCCGTCCTTCTGGCGGTGGCCTCAATGCTGATCCGTAGCCGCAGGGACCTGGGCGCGAGCCTGCTGCCCGAGCGTGCCGGCAAGGAGCATGCAGGGCTTGGCGGTACCTCGTTGCTGGGTTTGGCCTGGCGCCTTCAACGGCCCGCTTTTATCGGATGGTGCGTCGTCGCGGCAGCGCTGGGAGGCATCGCCGGTGGTTTCGGGCCGGTGGTCACCGATGCGGTTTCCGGCAGCGACACGCTGAGGGAATTGATCGGCAGACTCATCCCTGGCAGCCGGGCGGAGATCATCGATGTGTTCACCACCGCCCTGCTGGGCATCGTCGGTGTCCTCGCCGCGGCCGCCGGCATCCAGACGATCCTGCGGCTGCGGGTGGAGGAAGTCGAAGGCCGGGCGGAACTTCTACTCTCCACGGCACGGTCCCGGGCCCGCTGGCTCGGGGCAAACACGGTCCTTGCGGCAGCCTCCGTGGCGGCCGTGGCCCTGGTCGCAGGATCTGCGGCGGCCATCAGCCTTTCCCTCACCGCCTCGGGGAACAGGCCGCCCGGTCTGATGCTGGGTGCCGCGCTGGCGCACGTCCCGGCAGCCATCGTGTTCCTCTCGGCAACGGCCGTCGCCTTTGCAATCGCCCCCCAGGATCAGTGTTCCAGCGGGATGGGGCATGTTGGCAGTCGGCCTGGTTTTGGGCCAGTTCGGTGAGCTGTTGGGATTGCCGGTGTGGCTGCAGGATTTGAGTCCGTTCCGCCATTCCGCGGCAATGCCCATGGAACCTTTCGACCCCACAGGGGCGGGGATGATGAGTGCCATCGCCCTGCTGGGAGCGGGACTGGCTGCCTTTTTGATTGGTCGGCGCGACCTCACGGGATGAGTTGGACCGGCTGGAAAGGCCCTCGGGTCCCTTCGCTATGCCGCACCGGAGCCAGGCACTTGCCGTCGGTGGACCGCCCATCGACGGCAGGATGGCGTCCGCCGGACTTATCCGTCAGGTCGTTCGAGGTGTGAGAGGTTGCTCGCGGGAGCACTCCACGTCCGACAGCACCGCGCGCTGTGGACAGGCATTGGGATTGCCTGGACCGTATGCTGAGGCATGGACTTCACTGACATCGTGGGAACTACCATCGGTGCAGGACTGATTCTGCTGATGGTCGCCGACGTCTTTCATACATTGCTTTATCCCCATGGCATGGGGCCGGTCTGCAAGGTCATCATGCGCGGACTCTGGCTACTTTCCAGACGACTCCGTGGCCGTGCCTCCCCCGTGGCCGCACCTGTGGGCATGGCTGCAGTGATTGGCGCCTGGGCATCCTTATCGATCATGGGGTGGGCCCTGATATACCTTCCGCATTTGCCGGCCGGATTCGTTTACTCCCACGGCGTGCCACAAACCGGAGACCTCACCGAAGCCATCTATCTCTCGATGGTCAGCCTATCCACTGTCGGCTACGGCGAGATCGTTCCGGCGACGCCTTGGCTGCGGTTGGCCATGGCGGCCCAAGCCGTGACGGGTTTCGGGTTGCTCACGGCGACGGTCTCCTGGATTCTGCAGACCTACCCCGCCCTGAGTCGTCGACGATCCCTGGCCCACGACCTGAACTTGTTCCGCGAGGCAGCCGGTCCCCTGGGCGTCTCGGCGCTGGAACCCGGGCATGCCGCGGCACTGCTCGAATCACTGGCCAGAAACATCTCCACGGTCAGCATTGACCTGCTGGCATTCAATGAAACCTACTACTTCAACGAAACAAAGCAGCGGGGGTCCCTGCCTACCACCCTCGCCTACGCCCAGCAGCTGGCCACCGATGCCCTGGACAGCACCAACGCCGATCTGCGGTTCTCTGGCCGCATGCTGCATGCGGCGCTCGAAGACCTAGCCGAAGTCCTGCGCGGAAAATTCGGCCACGAGGGGCCCACCTCATCCGAGGTCTTTCACAGCTACGAAACACGCCACAGGCACCGCAGGAATCCTGACGGCGAGGCAACTCGGCAGAAGCGATAGTCGACATCACGATGCCCGGCGGCGGACGACATCTTCTTCCATAGCGAACACACTGCTACCCCAGGGCCGACGAGAATTTGCGTTGGGAAGCGCATTCTGCTGTGCCCCGCCGCACATGGCAGGGTTTTTGCAGGCAGCCTCGCGTCAAGCTCTAGGAATTGCTCGTTTCCTGCAGCCCCAGGCACCTCGCTGGTTCGGGGAGGCAGCCATGATTTCGGTTGGGCGAACCAAGATCCCCGCTAAGGGGTGGTGGCCTCCGTGGCCGGGAGGTGGGGATCACACAATCCGTCGACGAGGTAGAAATCGCGCGGATTCCTTCCCTGCAAGCCAGGAGGGGCGGAGGCTCGCCCACTGGCCCAATATCCGCAGGCTTCCTCGCTCACGGCCAAGTCGCGTTCCACCCGCGAGCGATACCATCTCGAGGTGATTTCCCCTTCGACGTAGGTGCAATACCCGTGAAGCGTTCCATGGCGGTCATCGAATGCGGAAAGAGCAAACACCACATCCGGCCAGCTGCCCAGCTCATATCCGGGCCGCCCCCAGCGCGGAACCTTGGTCCAGGGGTGCCTCAGCATCAGTGGCCAGTCAATACCGTCACCGTCGAGCGAGCACTGCGGCTAGGACGGAGGCGGCGAGGATGGCGACCTTCGCATGGTCGTTGGCGGGGTTTCCGCCCACAAGGGGTGTTATTGCAATTGTTGTCCAACATTGACCGTAAGAAAAGGGCGGAACGCTCTGGACATGCGCTCCGATGCCTCCGGCATATGTCGCGGCCTTGTGGTTTCGCGGCCCAGTGCCCACGATGTGGACATCAGAATCTGTCTGGCCGAGAATCGCTCTAATCAGTTCACGAACCTCCTGATCACCCTCAATAACAACAGCAACCCGGGAATCGTCCATAGCCATCCCTGATCATTTGAGTGAAATCTGTCGTTGACAGAGAGACTTTTGAGCACTGGAAATATGTGCTCATTTGCACCGTATGACATCATTACTACCTGTTGCCCCGAAAATTATCCGGTGCGCCAGGCAGGGTCCCCTGACACGTCACGGCACGATCGATCCATGGATCCCTGGGCGCGACGCATGCCACAGATGGAAGTCCCATGACTCAGTCCAGAACAGCCGGTTTGGTTCAGCGTCACTTCCATGCCCGTTCCTTGCGGGTTAGGGTCATCCTTTCCCAAGCACCGCTCAGCCTGACGGTAATTTTAATGGTGGTCCATGCCGGTGCCTTTTTCCCGCAGATTTTCACCAGTCCCATCTTTGCCGCTGGCCTATGGCTGCACACCGCCATCTTTGTCCTCTGCTTTGTGGTTCCGTGGGACAGGCTCCCGCATCCCACCTTCCTAGTCGTTCCGTACCTGGATTTTGTGGCTGTTGGATTTACTCGCGAGGGCAGTCTTCCGTACGCAACGTCGGCTGGATTGCTTATGCTGTTTCCTGTCTTTTGGCTCTCTGCCTCGGGTCTGGCGCACAAGACGGCAGTTTTCAGCAGCCTGCTGGGAACTTTGTTGATCATCTGGACCCCGCTTATCCTTGTCGGCACCCCGGTAACGGCGGAGCAACTGAGCAAGCCCCTGCTCTTCCCGTTCATGATGGCCGGCTTTTCCTTCGCTGTGGTGAGCATGACAGCACACCTGGACCGCCAGCGTCTGGCCGTTCTCGCCAAGGATGTCCAGCTGCGCGCCGCGTTGGATGCCAGCCGCCGGCGCGAACGGCTTCTCTCCACTGTCCTGGACGCGATCCCCGTGGGCGTGGTGGTGGTGGATGCTCAGGGCCATCACCAGTTGATGAACTCCACCCAACAGACCTTCCAAGCCTTTGCCGTCCCCGATCACGTAGAGGATCCTGCCGAGAAGGACCTTTTGCTCTTTGGATCGGACAAGGTGACCCCTTTGGGGGCCGAGGCTCGCCCCGTACGCCGCGCCGTTTTGGGCGAGTCCTTCACCAACTGCGACCTCTGGGTCGGCTCGGGCGACCGAGCCCGCGCCTTCTCCACCACTGCCCGCACCATGAAGGATGCTGATGGCAACTACGATGGTGCTGTCATTTCCTTCCACGACATTACGGACATGCTTGCCGCGCTGGCCGCCAAGGATGACTTCGTTGCCAGGGTCTCCCATGAATTTCGAACACCGCTGTCCTCCATCCTTGGCTATGCAAGCCTGATCATGGACGACGGCCAGGACCTCCCCTCCGAGGTAACCAGCTCCCTAGCCGTCATCGAACGTAACGCCGAACGCCTGCTGGGTCTTGTCAATGACCTGCTGGCCACAAAATCCATGATATTCCAGCCCGCTCCCACCGACTTTGCCCAACTAGTAGCGCACAGCTTGGCGGCAGCAGCCCCTTCGGCAACCGCAAATGCGGTCACCTTACACAGTTCGGTCGAGGGTCCCATGCCTGTCGTCGTTGACGCCGGGAGAATCGGACAGGTGCTGGATAACCTCATCTCCAACGCCATCAAGTACTCGCCCGATGGGGGCGCCGTCACCGTGCGGGCGTGGACCGAGGGCGAAGAGCTCCTGTGTACAATCCAAGACACAGGAATAGGCATGAACAACACCGAGCAGGCAGAAGCATTCACCAAGTTCTTCCGTGCCGACCTGGCCCTGAAGCGCGCCATCCCCGGTCTCGGCCTAGGCCTACTGATCACCAAATCCATCGTGGAAATGCACGGCGGGGCCATTAGTTTGCAAAGCGCGCCGGGAGCCGGGACCACTATCCGCTTCACCCTGCCACAGTCCGTATCCACGCACGGTGTACTCCACGACCGCTAGAGAGTCTCTCCCAATGGTTGTCTTCGGGGTTTGGGACTATTGATGGCTGTCTTCCCGCTAAGCTATGTTGCCTGCTGTCCACAGACAGCCTATGGCCCTTTTTGTCATTTTCCTCAAATGGCGAATGCACTGGTTATCCAAAGTCGTCTGCACTGGACTGCACTGCGCTGGGCCGTCCGTTGGCGGAAGGGCGCCCGGTCATTGTCCTTTCCAACAACGACAGTTGCGCCGTGGCGCGGTCCTCCGGGACAAAAGCGTTGGGCATCCCGATACGTGAGCCATGGTTCAAGCACAAGGCCCGTGTCGACCGGATATAGGTAATGCGCGGTATTCGGATTCGCGCTATTTGAGCTGCTTTGGCAGAGGTCCGGGTCGGTCCCGGTCGGAGCAGCATTGGAATGAATCCCGCTCCGGGCGACGCCGAAATCATTTCCGCGAGCCCATGGTGATCAAATACGGCCGTCTGGTTTTCGGTGCCCGTGTCGGTCATGTGGTTCCGCGTCGTTGTGTCTTTCGCTGATTGCCGTTCCCGTGTCCCTGCCGATGAAGGCTTGGGTATCGGGGGAAGGATGTTGGGAAGGGGTGCCGTCCGTTATCGGACTGCTGCCACGTTCATGGGGCCTGGACGGTTTCACTGCCCCCGCTGGTAGTCATCCGGGATTCCGTCCGCGTCCGCGTCGATGGCTTCCTGGGCCTGCAGTCTCTTGTATTGCCGGTTCCGGCTGCCGAGCAGGATCGAGGCGAGCACTGCGGCCAGGACAGAGGCGGCGAGGATGGCGACCTTCGCATGGTCGTTGGCGGGGTTTCCGAGTCCGAAGCTGAGTTCGGCCACGAGCAGGGAGACGGTGAAGCTGATGCCTGCCAGCAGGCTCACCCCCCAGCATGTCCACCCATTTGAGTTCGGGGTCCAGGGTAGCCTTGGTGAATTTGGAGGTCAGCCAGGTGGCGATGAGGATGCCGATGTCCACGGGGTCGGTGAAGGCAGAGCGCAATCCGTCGATTCCTCCCCCGGCGACGCCGGCGGAGAAGAACGCGAACACCGGCACGGCGAAACCGGCCGAGAGCGGGCGGAAGCGGTGCTCGAAGATCTCGGCCAGCCCGGGGCCCTCGGGGCGCACCCCGTGCCTCGTGGCGCGCAGGACCGGAACGGTGAAGTCCAGGGCGGCTCCAGAGACCGCTGCGCAAAGCATCCGACCGGCCATTGGCTCTGTGCTGGAATGGGCCGATGCAGCTGTCATTGGAACCGCCGACCACCTAGAACGACCAAGTCCCAAAAGCCAGGATCTGCGGAGGTATAGTGAGGTCCGGCGGCACCCCTGAGCGGTTTCGTCGAACAATCCGCCCTTGTGAGGAAATGAGTTCACCACCATGGAAAACACCCCGCGCAGCAAGATCGTTGTCGGCATCGACGGGTCATCTGAGTCGGTCAACGCACTACGCTTCGCATCGGACCTTGCCTCGGCAATGGGCCACGATCTGGTGGCCTTCGCTTCCTGGCTCCCGCGCCTTGTCCTGGAGGACTATACCCCCGAGTGGGCGCCAGAGCAGGACGCCCGCGAGAACTTAGATAAGGCAATTGAGCAGGCCTTCGGCGCGGACGTCCCACAAAACCTGCAGCGCGAAGTCATTGTGGGACCGGCGGCTCCCAACCTGCTCAAGGCCTCAAAGGATGCCGCAATGGTCGTGCTGGGCACTCGCGGCCGCGGCGGCTTCAAGGGCTTGGTCATGGGATCGGTCTCCAGCTCGCTGGCCGCCCACGCCTCGTGCCCGGTGCTGATCCACCACGGCGAATAACAGGCGCTACACCACTGGGCAATACCAGGCGACGGATCCCTTGTGGGCACCCCCGGGGATTTTCCGTTGCAACGATCTCCACCTTGATAGCCGGATGACCTATCGCGAGAGCCGGTACGCTGATCTTGCGGCCTCTTCAATCCGCACGGCAGGCCCCTGTAGATCGTGAAGTAGTGACTCTCAGGAAGGCCGGGGCAACCTGCACCGGCGGATCTCTACTTGTCTGGACGAAGGGGGTCCCCTGGTGTTCCAACGGTGCGGTGAGTAGCTTGGGAAGATCAACCCCTTGGCATTGGAGGCTTCCATGAGACTTGGATCCGGAATATCGAGAATTGTAGTGGGCGTGGACGGGTCGTACGCTTCCCTCGAAGCACTCCGGCACGCCCAATACCTTGCAGGCTCCTTGAACGCCCACATCGAGGCCATCAGCTGTTGGGACTACCCCCGGATGTATGACAGCTACATACTCGCGGGCATCGAGGGGTTCAAGGAAGGCGCCGAGAAAGTCTTGAACCAGGCGATCACTAGCGTTTTTGGAACGGACACACCAAGCAACCTCACGGTCAGCCTGGTACAGGGGGATCCCAGGTCCGTGCTCATCAAAGCCGGCAGGAATGCCGACCTGCTCATAGTCGGCCGCAAAGGCCACGGCATGCTCACTGGCCTGCTCACTGGTTCGGTCAGCTCGTTTTGCATCGCGCACGCCACATGCCCAGTCTTGGTCGCCCCTACCCCTGATAATGCAGAAAATGAATGATCTTACCCGAGGCACCGAACTGCCGACTTACCCGAATGACGACACGGGCATTATCCAACGAACTAGGCGAAGTCTCCGAGAACCTCACCGTTTCGGGTACGTCCCAACAGACCACATTCAGCTCTGCATGTTCATGGAGAACTCTGTCGAGTATGTGAACACGCCCTGATCCTTCGGATCCTAGCGTGAGTTTCCCGGCTATTTCGTCTTCGAGGGCCCCGACAGAAAATGTTCCGCGGAAGTAGCGGGCGGGTCAGGGCCTTCGCTTTGCCTTAATGTGAATGACCTAAAGTATGACTTATGGCATGGCCATGGACAAGAAAATGATCCAGGGCAAACCGTTCTGTTACCTCCGCGAAATGGCCCGGGTGGACGGGAAACCGAAGATGGTTTCCGGACGGTACCTGGGCAGTGCCAAGGAGATCGAGAAGCTCCTTGACGCCAAGGAATCCGCGGTCGTTCCGGAGAAGACCCGGCACCTGGGGTTCGCGGATTTCGCCGCGGTCTGGGGGCATCCTGCAGCATCTGGACATCGCCGGGTTCATCGACGACGTCGCCGGCCAGCGACGTACAGACGCCGGCGCTTCGGTGGGCACCTACCTGTCCTTGGCGTCGTTGAACCGGGTCGTGGCCCCCATTTCAAAGGCCGGCTTCAGTGACTGGTGGAAGACCACCGCGGCGGACCGCTTCACCAAGATCCCCCATCGGTGCTGGATCACCGCAGGCTCTGGAAAGCCGCCCACCACCCGTCGTTGGAGCAGGTCGCGGTGATCGAGGAACGCATCGCGTTGGCGACGATCACCGAATTCAACCTGGATATTTCCGCCCTGGCGCTGGTCATGACCAACTTCGCCACCTACATCGATTCCGCCGACGACAAAGCGCCGATCGCCCAGCGAGGCAAGGCCAAGCAGAAACGCACCGACCTGCGCCTGGTCGGCCTCGGACGGGTGATCACCCGCGATGGCGACATTCCGCTGCTGGCCCACGCCTATCCGGGAAACAAGCCGGACGTCACCCAGTTCCCGCTGATGATCGATGCCTTGGGAGCCCGGCACCGCAAACTCGCCGACATCGCCGGAAGCGGCGACAGCCCCGAGACGATCGTGGTGTTCGATGCCGGACAGAACTCGGCCTCCAACTTCGCCCGGGTCACCGACATCGACCTGGAATTCGTCGGCTCCAACCCGCCGTCCCACGTCGCGGACCTGCTCACGATCCCGGCCACGGACCGCGCCATCGTGGACGAGGCCCACTTCGGCGGGCTCAGTGCGGCCGAAACCCGGCGGGTGGTCTACGGGACCGAGCGCCGGGTGATCCTCACCCACTCGCCGACCCTCCACGAGAAGCAGGTCGCAGGCTTTGTCCAGTCATTGGCCAAGGCCCAGGCCCAGGCCCAGGCTCGCGGACCTCGCCGTCACCCTGGCCCGCGGCAAGACCCGCCGCACCACCGCCGAACTCACCGACCACATCTCCTCCATCACCCGCGACTCTTGGCTCCGCCGCGTCCTTCACTGCGAACTGGCCGGCCGCCCACCGCCTCACGGTGGGAATCAACGAGACAGCCCGCCAGGAACTTCAGGACGAGTTGTTCGGCAAAAGGGTCCTGGTCACCACGCACGAGGACTGGCCCGTGGACGACGTGGTGGAGGCCTACCGGTCCCAGTCCGATGCCGAATTCGGATTCAGGCAGCTCAAGGACCCCCACGTCGTCTCGTTCTCATCGATGAACCACTGGACCGAGCACAGCATCCGCGTCCACACCTTCACCGGCGTCCTGGCCGTGCAGATCGCCCACCTGATGCGCCGCGAAGCCGAGACTGCCGACGAACACCACTCGGTCCGCGAACTGCCCGAACGGCTGGGAAGCATCCAGGAAACCGTGATGATCTATCCCTCCACCGGTGGCCACCCCAAGGCCCGACGCATACTCACCGAGGAAATCGACACCCACGCCAACCTCGCCGAGGTCCTCAACCTCGGCAAGTGGGCCCCGAAGAAAAGTTAGGTCATACACTTCCGGTCATTGGAAACCGACTTTGACTAGGCATAAAAGGAGTTTCGGACCGAATAGCTAGGAAATTCCCGTTAGGAGCCCGGAGAATTTGCCGCCGGCCCGGCCACTCCCCGGGGCACTCATTCAAAGACCACGTGTTCGCGGAGGTTCCCCATCAGGGCCGGTCCAATGCCGCTGACAGCATCAAGTTCGCCGAGGTTCTTGAAAGGTCCGTTGGCCTGACGGAACTCCAGGATCCTCCCGGCCAGCGACGGCCCGATTCCCGGCAGCTCCTCCAGTTGTGCCTGCTCGGCGGTGTTCACATTGATTTTCCCCGGCGGCGCGCCTGGCCCGCCCGCGCCGTCCGAACCGCCGGAAGCCTGGACCCCGGGCGCCGGAACCTGCCCGGTCTCGCCACGGCGCGGGATGCGAATTTGTTCGCCATCACGGATCTGTGCCGCCAGGTTGATCGCCTCGGGGGCGGCATCCTTCGCCAGCCCGCCAGCCAGATCCACCGCGTCAAGCACCCTGGATCCCAGCGGCAGGGAATACACCCCGGGCTTATTCACGGCTCCAACCAAGTGGACCACTGCGCTGGCGCCGTTCCCCGACGGGCCGACGACTCCCGGTTCCGGCGGGTTTTCCTCCGGCTCCGGGGTCCCCCGCGGTTCCAGTGGGGCATCTTGGGCACCCGGATCCACCGCTGGACCCGTCTGGGCGGTCTCCGCCACTTCCAAGGGGATGGATTCCGCGCTGTTTGGAGCTCGCGGGGGCGGGTTGAACAGCAACGACACCGAGATCCATGTAAGTGCCCCTAGAATCAAGACGATCGCCGCCGACCTGCCAATGAGCACACGCAGGCGACCCGGGACCGGAGCCAGGTTGCTCCTTGCGGCATGATCCACCCACTCATGAGAGCCCATGCACTCCAGTGCACACGATCCTGAGGTCCGTGCTGCCCTGTCAGTGCCCTGCTGTGGAGAACCACGACGCGTTGCCGCTTGGGAAGGGCAGCAAAGGGTTGCTATTTCGTCCCGGGGACCTCGTGGGCGCCCGGCTCGACTGGCGTTGCGGGCCCTTTGGTACCTTGCGACGAGGGTGCAGCCGCGCGGCGGCCCTTAGGTTCGGGCTTTGCCTTAGGTTCAGGTTTGGGCTTGGGCTCCGGCCGGGGCTTGGATTCGTGGCGGGTAGGTCCGGGTGCCGGTGGCGCGATGCCGCCGGAAATGGCCACGGCCAACACGCCGACCCCGGTGTGGGCGCCGAGCACCGCGGGGACCGGGACGGCCAGGACCTCGAACAGCGAGGCGCCGGCCAGTTCCTGCACGATTTCCTCGGCGGCGTCTTGGTTCCCGAAGTAGTGCACCGCCAGGCGCGCCGCCGGTCCCCGCGCCGCTGCTTCGTCGCGGGCAATGGTCACCAGCCGGGCCAGCGTGCGCGAATGGGTGCGCACCTTTTCGTGGGCGACGATCTGCCCGTCGCGCACCGAAAGGATCGGCTTGACGTTCAGCAGTGTGCCCAGCACCGAGGCCAGGGTGCCGATGCGTCCGCCGCGGCGCAGCTGTTCCAGCGAGGGAACGGCGAAGTACACATGGTTTTCGGCAGCGCTCTTGGCAACTGCCTCAAGCTCGCCCAGCGGCGCGCCGGCGGCTGCAAGCTCCACGACGTCCATCACCGCAAATCCCTGGGCCAGGGCCACGGTGTGCGAATCGACGACGATGACAGGCACCGGCGAGGATTGGGCGGCCAGTCGGGCGGCATCAACGGTCCCGGAGAGCACCGAGGAGAGGTGGATGGAAATGATTTCCTTCACCCCTGCTTCGGCGAGCTCCTGGTAGGCGCGCAGCATCTGCCCGGGGGCCGGTCGCGAGGTGCGCACCGCCTTGCCCATGGCCAGGCCCAGGGCCAGCTCGGTGGGCACGTCGTCGGTGCCCTCGGAAAAGATCTGGTCATCGACCATCACCGGCATGGGCACCACACGCAGGAAGTGCGCGTGCTCGCGTGTCCAGGCCTCGGGAAGCGCGGCGGCCGAATCGCTGACCACTCCCACGGGCACGAAGCCCCGGGGCGGGGAGGTCAGGCGCGTTGGATCGGTGCCGCGCTGCCGCCACAGCCTTCCCATCCAACCGCCGGCGCGCGTGGGCCTCGATGGCTGGATGGGAAGCTGGGACGGGTCCATCTCTGTAGGGTACCTGCCTCGGCTAGGAGGCGGGTACCACGTTGACCAGTTTCGGTGCACGCACGATGACCTTGGCGATCGCCGCACCGTCGAGGTAGCGGACCACCGCCTCGTCGGCCAGGGCCAGTGCCTCGAGTTCCTCGGCGGTGATGTCCACCGAGACCTCCAGGCGCGCCCGGACCTTGCCCTTGATCTGCACGACCGCCGTGACGGTGTCCTGGACCAGCAAGGACTCGTCGACCGCCGGCCAGCCGGCGTTGGCGACCGAGGGCTCGTGGCCCAGCGCCGCCCACATGTCCTCGGCCGTGTACGGGGCGAAGAGCGAGAGGATGACCGCGACGGCCTCCGCGGCCTCGCGGACCGCCGGATCCGCGGCACCGGCGCCGGAGTCGATGGTCTTGCGGGTCGCGTTGACCAACTCCATCAGCTTGGCGACGACGACGTTGAACTTGCCGCCCTCGAGCATTCCGGCAGCCTCGTGCACCGCCTTGTGGGTGACCTGGCGCAGTGCCTTGTCACCGTTGGCCGGGTCCGTGCCCGGTTCGTTGTCGACGTCCTGCGCCATGCGCCAGGCGCGGGCCAGGAACTTGGAGGAACCGCCCGGGGACACATCGGCCCAGTCCACGTCGTCCTCCGGCGGGGAGGCGAAGATCATGGTCAGCCGCACTGCATCGACGCCGAACTTGTCCAGCTGCTCGCCCAGGTCAACGCCGTTGCCCAGCGACTTGCTCATGGCCTTGCCGCCGTTGAGCACCTGTCCCTGGTTCAGCAGGGCGCTGAAGGGTTCCTTCACGTCGATCAGGCCCAGGTCGAAGATGACCTTGGTGAAGAAGCGCGAGTAGAGCAGGTGCAGGATGGCGTGCTCGACGCCTCCCACGTACTGGCCCACCGGCATCCAGTCGCGCACCGCCTGCGGGTCGAAGGGACCCTCGGTGTACTGCGGGGAGACGAAGCGCAGGAAGTACCAAGAGGAGTCCACGAACGTGTCCATGGTGTCGGTGTCGCGCTTGGCGGCGCCGCCGCACCTCGGGCAGGCAACGTTGACCCATTCCTCGGCAGCTGCCAGCGGGCTGGTGCCCTTGGGGGCCAGCGCCTCGCCGCGCAGGTCATCGGGCAGGCGGACCGGCAGCTGGTCATCGGGAACCGGGACCTCGCCGCACTCGGTGCAGTGGATGATCGGGATCGGGGTGCCCCAGAAGCGCTGGCGGGACAGCAGCCAGTCGCGCAGGCGGAAGTTCACGAACTTCTCGCCGGTGCCGGCCGCCTCGACGATCTCGATGGCGCGGGCAATGCCCTCGGCCTTGGGCAGGCCATCCAGTTCGCCGGAGTTCACCAGCGTACCCTCGCCCGAGGTGGCGACACCGGTCTGCACAGGGTCTTCCTCGCCGGTGTCCAGCACCACGCGCACGGGCAGGTCGAAGGTGCGGGCGAAGTCCAGGTCGCGCTGGTCGTGCGCGGGCACGGCCATGATCGCGCCGGTGCCGTATTCGGCCAGCACGTAGTCGGCTGCCCAGACCGGCAGCTTTTCGCCATTGAGCGGGTTGATCGCGTAGCGGCCGGTGAACACGCCGGTCTTCTCGCGCTCGGTGGCCTGGCGCTCGATTTCCGAGAGCCCCTTGACCTTGTCCTGGTAGGCCTCCAGGGCCTCGCGGTGCTCCTCGGTGACCAGTTCGCCGGCAAGCTCGGCATCGGCTGCCACCACGAAGAAGGTGGCGCCGTGCAGGGTGTCGGGGCGGGTGGTGAAGACCGTGGTCTTGTGCGCTTCCTTGGACTCGGTGGCCTCGATGACGAAGTCCACGTGGGCGCCCTCGGAGCGGCCGATCCAGTTCTTCTGCATGGCCAGCACGCGCTCGGGCCAGTGGCCCTTGAGCTCTTCCATGTCATCGAGCAGGCGGTCGGCGTAGTCGGTGATCTTGAAGTACCACTGGTTCAGCGACTTCTTGGTCACGATGGTGCCGCAGCGTTCGCAGGCGCCGTTGACTACCTGTTCGTTGGCCAGCACGGTCTGGTCGGTCGGGCACCAGTTCACCGGGTGGTTCTTGCGGTAGGCCAGGCCCTTTTCGTAGAAGCGGGTGAACAGCCACTGCGTCCAGCGGTAGTACTCCGGGTCCGAGGTGTGGATGCGGCGGGACCAGTCGGCCGAGATCGCGTAGCGCTTGAAGCTGGCTGCCTGGGTGTCGATGTTCGCGTACGTCCACTCCGAGGGGTGGGCATTGCGCTTGATGGCGGCGTTTTCGGCGGGCAGCCCGAAGGAGTCCCAGCCGATGGGGTGCATCACGTCGTAGCCCTTTTGGCGCCAGTAGCGGGAGACGACGTCCCCCATGGCGAAGGCCTCGGCGTGGCCCATGTGCAGGTCGCCGGAGGGGTAGGGGAACATGTCAAGCACGTAGCGGCGTTCGGCACTGCCGTCGTCCTTGGGCGTGAAGACGCCGAGTTTGTCCCATACCGGAGCCCACTTCGCTTCCATGTCCTGGAAGCTGTAGGCCGCTGCGGTGGACTCGTTGTCCGCGGTATCGGTGCCGGTGGGCTGGGTGCTCACTATCGTGTTTCGCCTTCTTTTGTTCATGCGCCTGTGGGTGGAACGTGGCCGGCTTGCAGGTCAGTGGGTGCATCGGCGGCAAAGGCGCCCTGACACACAAAAGCCCCTTGCATGCAAGGGGCGGCCGCATGGGTGTATCCCATGCGGCTAGGTTAGCAAGAGCACTGCGTTCATGCCCACATTCTACCCCACGCGGCAGGGCCCCCGCCCAGCCGCCGGGCCGGGCCCACGGCCCGAGTGGGCTAGCGCACGTCCTCGTCCACCCAGTCCAGGGTCCGGGTCACTGCCTTCTTCCACAGCCGCAGCTGGCGCTCGCGCTCGGCCGTTTCCATCAAGGGTTCCCAGCGCTTGTCCTGCACCCAGTTCTGCGCGAGTTCGGCCGTGTCCTTCCAGAAGCCCACGGCAAGTCCCGCGGCGTAGGCGGCGCCCAGCGCGGTGGTCTCGGTGACCTTCGGCCGGATCACCGGCACGCCGAGCACGTCGGCCTGGAATTGCATCAGCCCGTCGTTGGCCACCATGCCGCCATCGACCCTCAATTCCTTCAGCGGAACCGGCGCGTCGGCGTTCACGGCGTCGAGCACCTCGCGAACCTGGAAGGCGGTGGCCTCAAGGGCTGCGCGGGCAATGTGCATCTTGTTGGCAAAGCGGGTCAGCCCGACGATGGCCCCGCGCGCATCGGCCCGCCAGTGCGGGGCGAAGAGCCCGGAGAACGCCGGGACTATGTACACCCCGCCGTTGTCAGGAACCCCGGCGGCCAGCTCCTCGACCTCCGCGGAGGTGGAGATCATCCCGATGTTGTCGCGCAGCCACTGCACCAGCGATCCCGCCACCGCGATGGAGCCCTCCAGCGCGTAGACCGGGGCCGCGTCGCCCAGCTTGTAGGCCAGGGTGGTCAGCAGCCCGTTGTTCGATCGCACGATCTTTTCGCCGGTGTTGAAGATCAGGAAGCAGCCGGTGCCGTAGGTGTTCTTGGCCTCCCCGGCACCGAAGGCGGCCTGCCCGAACGTCGCCGCCTGCTGGTCGCCCAGGATCCCGGCCACTGGCACCTCGCGCAGGAGCTGGGAGGAGTGCACGGCACCGTAGATCTCGGAGGAGGACCTGATCTGCGGCAGCATGGCACGCGGGACGCCGAAGTCGGCAAGGATTTCCTCGTCCCAGTCCAGCGTGGCCAGGTCCATGAACAGGGTGCGCGAGGCGTTGGTGACATCGGTGACGTGCACCCCGGCGTCAACCCCGCCGGTCAGGTTCCAGGTGACCCAGGTGTCGGTGGTGCCAAAGAGCAGGTCCCCGGCCTCGGCGCGGGCCCGCACCCCCGGCACGTTGTCCAGGATCCACTTGAGCTTGGTGCCGGAGAAGTAGGGGGCCAGCGGCAGGCCGGTGCGCTCCCGGTACCGCCCGGTCCCGCCCTCGGTTGCGAGTTCCTCAACGATTGACTGCGTGCGGGTGTCCTGCCAGACGATGGCGTTGGCGACCGGCTCGCCGGTGAACCTGTCCCACACCACGGTGGTTTCGCGTTGGTTGGTGATGCCGACGGCGGCAATGTCGTGCCGGGTGAGGTTCCCGCCTGCCAGCGCCACCGCGATGACCTCGCGGACGTTGCGCCAGATCTCGGTGGCGTCGTGCTCCACCCACCCGGGGTGCGCGAAGATCTGTGCGTGTTCCAGCTGCCCGGAGGAAACCGGCGTGCCGGCATGGTCAAAGACGATGGCCCGGGAACTGGTGGTGCCCTGGTCGATCGCGATGACGTACTGGTTCATGTCGGTGCCTTTCAACGGCGGAAAGCGGCTTGCTGTGTCGTGTGCGCTAGGCGTTGCTCAGGGCAACGCGCGCCCCGTGCTCCTCGGAGAGCACGCGCCGGCACTCATCGACCTGCGCCGCGGTTTCGGCCGGGTCCCAGCCGAGCACCGGCGCCAGCGCCTCGGCCACCTGGGCCAGCAGCGTCTCGGTGACCATTCCGCGGAAGGCCAGCGAGGTGCGGCGGATGAACACGTCGGCCAGCGAGCCGAGCTGCTCGAAGGTGCCCAGATAGCGCACCTCCGCCGCGGAGAGCTCCGGGCATCCGGGCAGCGTCGGGTCGTTGGGCCCGATGTGCTCCAGCACCGCGTCGGCGCGGGTGCCATAGCGTTGCAGCAGCACCTCGAGCCGTGCCCGCGGGGCCCTCCCGGCGCGCCGGGAATACCAGGTCTCCAGGGCCGCAGGGGTCTTGGGGTAGTCCCGTCCTCCGCCGATGGGCAGCGACCGGGTGCCGGGGGTGGGCGAGACCCCGAGTTCGGCCAGCACCTTGTTGCCCAGTGTCCTGCCCAGCGCGCGGAACGTCGTCCATTTCCCGCCGACCAGCGACAGCATCGGGGTGTCTCCTGCAAGCCTTGTGTGTTCGATCCGGTAGTCGCGCGAAACGAAGCCGGGGGCGGTGTCGTCGTGGCGCGGCAGCGGGCGCACCCCGGAGAACCTGTAGACGATCTGCTCCTCGGACACCGGGATGGACGGGAAGACGTGGCCGATCAGCTCGAAGAAGTACGCGACTTCCTCGTTGGTGCAGCGGGCGGGTTCGCCCATGTCCGCGTCGATGTCGGTGGTGCCCACCAGCACCCGGTCCCCCAGCGGGTAGATCAGCACGATGCGCCCGTCGGAGTGCTCGAAGAAGATCTCCCGCCCGTCGCAGGCGGCCAGCAGCCCGGGATGCTCAAGCACGATGTGGCTGCCCTTGGTCCCGCCCATGAAGCGGCTGGGGGTGCCGATTGCCGCGTTGGTCACATCCACCCAGGCGCCGGTGGTGTTGACGATGACCTGCGCGTCGAAGTCGAACTCCGCCCCGGTGAGCTCGTCGCGCAAATGCGCCCCGCGCTCGCCGTGCCCGATCAGGGCCACGTAGTTGCTGGCCCGCGCGTGCGGGTTTGCCTCCAGCCCGTCGCGCAGCACGTCCAGGGTGAGCCGTTCGGGGTTGTGCACCGAGGCGTCGAAGTAGGTGGCGGTGTACTTCACGTCCGCGCGCAGCTTGGGCAGCACCGCGAGGGAGGCCTTCGCCCCGCGGAACCGGTGCCAGGGCGTGTTGCGCCCGATGGCCCCGGCGAACACGTCGTACATGATCAGGCCGATCTTGATCAGCACCGCCCCGCGTTCGGCCCGCAGGCCGGGCCTGTGGGTCACAAAGCGCAGGGGCGCGGCCAGGAGCCCGGAGAAGGTGGAGAAGATCGGGACGGTGGTTCGCAGCGGCTTGACATAGTGCGGGGCGATCTCCAGCAGCGTGTTGCGTTCCCGCACCGCCTCGTGGACCAGGCGGAATTCCCCGTTTTCCAGGTAGCGGATGCCGCCGTGGATCATGTGCGAGGAGGCGCCCGAGGCGCCCTGGCAGTAGTCGCCGCGTTCCACCAGCGCCACGTCGACGCCCTGCAGCGCCAGGTAGCGGAACGTCGCCACCCCGTTGATTCCCCCGCCGACGATGAGCACCTTGGCTCCGGGCCGGGCGCGCAGTGCCGCCAGTTGGGATCGGTGGGACGCTGCGGCTTCCACGGTGGGGGCCATCCTTCGGTGTTGCAGTGGGCGTAAAGCGTGCTTCACATGGTCTTCCCGACATTACCGGGGCGCGGGTGCCGGTGCCTAGACCCCTGGATGAAGCGTAGGCGAATCGTTGCCGAATCGGAGCCGAACGAGTGCCCGCCCCCCTTCGCCTATCCGGCGCATCCCGCGCCGCGGGATAGGCTGGATCCATGCTCCCGACCTCGCCGCATTCCTCGCGCCGCGCCCTGAAAAGCATTCACCACGTGCACGGCTCGCGGGTTTCCACCTGGACCTACCCGGCGCTCGGCCCCTGCCGCGGCGTCATCCTGGCGGTGCACGGCTTCCGCGGCGACCACCACGGCCTGGCCCGCATCATCGATCAGCTGTCGGACTTCGCGATCATCGTGCCCGACCTGCCCGGCTTCGGCGCCTCGACCCCCTTCGCCGGGGATTCGACCCCTGCTTCCGGCGTGTCGGACCCCGGCGCGCCGGTGGCTGCGTCGTCCGCGGCGGCGCCGAGCCACGACGTTGCAGGCTACGGCGAGGTCATCGGGGCGCTGCGCGAGGAGCTGGGGCTGGGCCCCGACACCATCCTGCTGGGCCATTCCTTCGGCACCATCGTCGCCGCGACATTCCTGGCGCGGCATCCGGGCACCTTTGCCCGCTTGGTGCTGATCAACCCGATCTGCGAGCCGGCGCTCGAGGGCAGCCAGGCCGCGATGTCCCGGGCCGCCGGGGCGTACTACGCCGCCGGGGAAAAACTGCCGGCACCACTGGGCGAGGCGCTGCTGCGCTCGCGGTTCATCACCGATGTGATGTCGCTGGCCATGCTCAAGTCGAAGGACCCTGCGATGCGCGCCTATGTCCTTGACCAGCACCGGCGCTACTTCTCCGGTTTCACCTCGCGGGCCACCCTGCGCGAGGCCTATGGCGCGTCGATCACCGCGACGGTGCGCGATGTCGCTGCACGCATCAACGAGCCGGTGCTGCTGGTGGTCGGCGAACATGACGAGCTGGGGTCGGTGCCCGCCCAGCGTGCCCTGGCCCGCACCTTCCCGCGGGCGCTCATGCGGGTCATCGGCGATGTCGGGCACCTGATCCACTACGAAAAGGCACCCGAGGCCGCATCGCTCATCGAGGAGTTCCTGGCCAATGAGCACCCCTGGGTCCCGCGGGGAATGCCGCGCATGCTGTACCCGCACCAGGACCAGGCGAACGCACAATAGCCCGGGCAAAACGGGCCGACCGGGCCAGTTGAAACTCCGGGCCAGGTGGGGGCCGGGCCAGTCGAGGCCTGAAGAACCCTAGAGGATGCCGTCGGGGTCGATGCGGATCGAGACGATCGGTTCCTTCGCCGCACTGAAGGTGGCGCGCAGGGCGCGCAGGGCGGCGGTGACAGCGGGGCCCTGCGCGTAGGAGAAGAACAGCAGCCAGCGGTGCTCGCCCTCCCCCAGCAGCACCGGCCCGTGCCGGCGCACCTCCTCGCCCAGCGCCAGCGCCGCCATGAACTTGTCGGCCGTCGCCGCAGGTCCCTTGACCATCGCGGTGCGCACGGCAGGGGGCAGGCCCAGGGTGCGGCGCTCATCGAGTTCCGCCTCCGCGTAGGCGGCGGCGTCGAAGCGCACCAGCGCGCGCATCGGCTCCCCGGGCTCCCCCGCGACGACCACTGTGCCGCCGCCCGGGCGGCCCCCTGACGCATCGCGCCCGCGGGCCAGATGCGCTGCCCCCATCCAGCGGTTGAGCACCTCCTCGCCGGTGCGCAGCCCCTCGCGGGCCATCATCCGGTCCCCGTCCAGCAGCAGCACCGCCGCGTACCCGTTCTCGGCCACCGGCTCGGCGCCCGGGGTCGCCACGACCAGCGCCGGGACGGACGGAACCGTGTACAGCGGCTTCGCCCCGGTGGCGGCAACGACCTTGATGTTGGGGAAGGCGCGACCGAGCTCCTCGGCCGTGCGGTCGGCGCCGATGGACGCGGCACGCAGTCGCATGAAGCCGCACTCGACGCAGTTCCAGCCGTTTGCCACCCGCCCGCACCAGCCGCAGGCGGGCGCCCCGCGGGCGTCGTCCAGCGCCAGCGGACCGTTGCAGGCGGTGCAGCGGGCGGGGGTGCGGCAGCGTTCGCAGCGCAGCGCGGGCATGAACCCGGTGCGCGCGACCTGCACCAGCACCGGCCCGTGCGCCAGTGCTGCCTTGGCCTCGCGCCAGGCGGCTGCAGGGAGCCGGGCAGCGTGCAACAGCGGGTCGCGGTCGGCCTCGAATTCGTCGGAGGCGGCAATGACACGCGGCGCGTGGGCGCGCAGCAGCTTCCGATCGGCTCCCAGTTCCTTCGCCCAGCCGCTGCGGACCAGGCGCTGGGCCTCGGCGCTGCGCCCGGGCGCTGCAAGCAGCAGCCCCGCGTTCTCGATCCCGCAGCGCAGCAGCAGGACCTCGCGGGCATGGTGGTAGGGGGCGCGCGGTTCGGCGTGCGAGGTGTCGGCGTCGTCCCAGATGACGGCCAGGCCCAGGTCGCGCACCGGGGCGAAGGCTGCATTGCGGGTGCCGACGACCAGCCGGGCGTGTCCGCGGGCGACACGCAGGAAGCTGCGGTAGCGCGGGGTCGCCCCGTCCTCGGCGCTGAGCCGGGCATAGGCGTGTGCGCCGATGCGCCCATCGAGGGTGGCGCAGAGCCTGGCGAGGTCGCGGGCGTCGGGAACCACAATGAGCACCCCGCGCCCGGAGGCCAAGGTCAGTTCGGCGGCCTCAAGCAGCAGCACCGGCCAGTCCCCGGGCCGGTTGGGCACGGCCGACAGCACGGCGCGCGGGGCGCCGCCGGCGCGCAGCGCCTGGGCGAACTCGGCGCCGCCGTGGTACTCCGTGAGCAATGCGTCGGACGGTTCGTCCGGGGAATTTTCTGCCGGTTCAGCTTCGGGCGCGGACTCGTCGGCCACCGGTTTCTCGGTCTCCACCCGGGCCATGCGGGCCGGGACGGCCGAGCGCAGCACGTCCCACACCCCGCCGGCATAGCGTTCGGCCACGGCCCTGGCCACCGCGAGCACCGGGGCGGACAGGACAATTTCCGGGGACACGACGGTGCGCAGCGGCTGCAGCTTGAGCCCCGGCTCGGAGTGTTCGAGCCGCTCGGCGAGGTAACCGGCAAGCTCCTGCCCGCCGAAGCGCACCTTGACCCGGACGCCCGGTTGCGCCGCCGCGTCGAGCTCTGCGGGCACCAGGTAGTCGAAGGGGCGGTCCAGGTGCGGGACGGCGGAGTCGATCACGACCCTGGCGACCGGCAGCTCGCTCGCCATGTTCGGGATGCCGGGCATCGGGGAGGACAGGTCAAAGCCCGCCAGCAACGAGGGCTGCGCCGCCTTCTCCATGCACCACACCTCCCCTTGAACGCCTTGAAAATTACACTACCGCCGCCCTGCCCGCCAGTGCGCGCCACTGCCCGACGGTGGGAACGGCTTGCCTCGCAGCGGGCCCGCCCCTCAGGGGGCTTAACTGCGCATCGGGTGCCGCATCGCCTCGCGGGCGCGGCACCCGATGCCCGGAACATGTCCCGGCCTGGGTCCTGGCGGCCCGTGGACCGGCAGGTGTGGGCGCCTAGGCGCCGAAGTACGCCTTCAGGGCGTCGACGCGATCCAGGTTCTCCCAGGTGAAGTCAGCTTCCTCGCGGCCAAAGTGGCCGTGGGCGGCGGTCTTCTGGTAAATCGGGCGCTTGAGGTCGAGGTCCTCGATGATGCCCAGCGGGCGCAGGTCGAAGATCTCGTTGATCGCCGCGGTGATCCGCACCGGGTCGACGGTCTCGGTGCCGAAGGTCTCCACGTACAGGCCCACGGGGCGCGCCACGCCGATGGCGTAGGCGACCTGGACCTCGACGCGGCGCGCCAACCCGGCTGCAACCACGTTCTTGGCGACCCAGCGCATGGCGTAGGCGGCCGAGCGGTCGACCTTCGAGGGATCCTTGCCGGAGAAGGCGCCGCCGCCGTGGCGGGCATAGCCGCCATAGGTGTCGACGATGATCTTGCGGCCGGTCAACCCGGCGTCGCCCACCGGTCCGCCGATGATGAAGGGGCCCGAGGGGTTCAGGATGATGCGGGTCTCGGAGGTGTCCAGGTCAGTGCCGGCAAGCACCGGATTGACGACCTCGGCCAGCAGCCCGTCCTTCAGGTCCTCCAGCGAGAACTCGGCGGCGTGCTGCGAGGAGACCACGATGGTCTGCACGGAAACCGGGATGTCCCCGTCGTAGCCGACGGTGACCTGGGTCTTGCCGTCGGGGCGCAGCAGGGACAGCGTGCCGTCCTTGCGCACCTGGGTCAGCCGCTCGGAGAGCCGGTGTGCCAGGTGGATGGGGGTCGGCATGAGCGTTGCCGTCTCGTCGGACGCGTAGCCGAACATCAGGCCTTGGTCGCCGGCGCCCTGCGCGTCGCGCGGGTCAACGGCGGTGCCCTCGCGGACCTCCAGGGAGTTGAACACGCCGTCGGAGATTTCCTGCGACTGCTGCCCGATGGACAACGACACGCCGCAGCGCGCGCCGTAGAAGCCGTTGGCCGAGGAGTCGTAGCCGATGTCCAGGATGGTGCGGCGCACGATCTCCGGGATCTCCACATAGCCGTCGGTGGTCACCTCGCCCGCCACGTGCACCAGACCGGTGGTGGTCAGGGTCTCCACGGCAACCCGGGAGTTGGGGTCCTGGGCCAGCATGGCGTCGAGGATGGCATCGGAGATCTGGTCACAGATCTTGTCCGGGTGGCCCTCCGTAACCGATTCGGAGGTGAAGAGGCGTAGCTGCGGGGTTTCTAAAGTCACCTTGCCACTCTACCGGTAAGAGCACACGCCGGTCGGATCCGCGGATCCGTGAAGTCATGTGGAAGTGGCCACACCGACTTCGTGACGATTCGTGGCGCCCGGCAGCGCTTCATGACGCAGCGCGGCACCCGACTTGACTCGTCGCTCGGCGCAGGGATCCACGGCTCAGGGATCGGAGCCGGGGTGGGAGCCGGGGTCGGTCAGTGCAGCCTGACGGGGGCCAGCGCCCGGGTGACGGCCTCGATGACGGAGGCGGCGACCTGATCCTTCGACCCGGAAGCGCGCACCGCCTCGGTGCCGTCGGCAAAGAGGATGGTCACCGAGTTCTCGTCGGTCCCGAAGGTCAGGTTCTCCCCCACCTCGTTGACGACCAGCATTTCGCAGCCCTTGCGCTTCAGCTTGGCCGCCCCGTATTCGAGCACGCCCGCCTCCGCGTCGCCGGTTTCCGCGGCGAAGCCCACGATCAGCCCCGGCAGGTCCCCGGCGCTGCCCCCGGCGGCGCGGTCGGCGGCGCGGTCGGCGACCAGGGTGGCCAGGATGTCGGGGTTGCGCACCAGGGTGATCACCGGGTCCGCGTGGTCGTCGGACTTCTTGATCTTCGAATCCACGTATTCGGCCGGGCGGAAGTCGGCAACCGCTGCACTCATGATCAACACGTCGGCGCCGCGGGCGGCCTCCGCGACGGCGCCCTGCAGCTGCCGGGCGGTGGAGGCGGTGCTCAGTTGAACGCCCGCGGGTGCGGGCAGGTCCATGTGGGCGGCGATGAAGCGGACAGTGGCGCCGGCCGCGAGTGCCGCCTTGGCCAGGGCGATGCCTTGGCGGCCCGAGGACCTGTTGCCCAGGTAGCGCACGGGGTCCAGCGGCTCCCGGGTGCCGCCGGCGGAAATCGCGACAACCTTCCCGGCCAGCGGGCCGACGGCCGGCACGGCTGCGTCCGGCGCGCCTGGCACGGACACGCCGGGTTCATCTTCAAGGTAGGGCGCGAGCGCCGCGAAGATGTCCTCGGGCTCGGGGAACCGCCCGGCACCGGAATCCTTGCCCGTGAGGCGCCCGACGGCGGGCTCGATCACGTGCACTCCGCGGCTGCGCAACAGCGCCACATTGGCGACCGTGGCGGGGTGTTCCCACATTTCGGTGTGCATGGCCGGGGCCATGACCACCGGGGCTCCGGTGGCCAGCAACGTGCCGGTGAGCAGGTCGTTGGCCATCCCGGCCGCTGCCCGCGCCATCACGTCGGCGGTTGCCGGGGCGATGACGACCAGGTCGGCTTCCTGGCCGAGGCGGACGTGGTTGACGGTGTCCACTGCCTCGAAGACCGAGGTGCGCACCGGGCGCCCGCTCAGCGCCTCCCAGGTCGCCAGACCCACAAATTCGAGCGAGGCCGCCGTGGGGATGACATCGACTTGGTGTCCCGCCTCTTTAAACAGCCGTAGCAGCAAAGCTGCCTTGTAGGCGGCGATCCCTGCGGATACACCTAGGACAATGCGCTTCACTGCTACCACCGATGCGTTAGTGCGTGGCGCCGGCCCGGAGGGGCCGGTTGGCCCGATCCAAGGTGCGCCGGCACGCACGCGTTGTAATCGTTTGCGGCCGAGTGGCTACTCGGCGACTTCCTCGATCTTCGTGACGTTGAGCATGCCCTCGTTGATTTCGCGCAGGGCGATGGACAGCGGCTTCTCGTTCAGGCGGGTGTCGACCAGCGGGCCGACGTACTCGAAGAGGCCCTCGTGCAGCTGTGCGTAGTACGCGTTGATCTGGCGTGCGCGCTTGGCGGAGTTGATCACCAATGCGTACTTCGAATCGGTGGTGGTCAGCAGCGAGTCGATGGACGGGCTGATGATGCCTTCAAGGTTCGTGTTCACGAAGCCTCCAAATAACTAGTTGGTGGATCAAGACGTATGGGTACTGCATCCGCCGCTTTGTCCCCGGCGCCATGCGGCACCGGGGACACGGAGGGCCTTACACAAAAGTTTTTAGCGTGCGTGCGGGGTCAACCCCATGAGGGTCACCAGCTCGTTTGCGGCCCGCGAAATGTCGTCGTTGACGATGGTCACGTCAAATTCCGATTCCGCGGCAAGTTCCAGTTTAGCGGTTTCCAGCCGGCGCTGCTGCTCCTCGGGTGTTTCGGTGCCGCGGCCCACAAGTCGGCGCACCAATTCATCCCAGCTGGGAGGTGCCAGGAACACGAATGTCGCCTCCGGCAGGTTCTCTTTCACCTGGCGCGCACCCTGCAGGTCGATCTCCAGCAGCACCCGCTTCCCTGCGGCCACCGCCTCCTCGACCTTGGTGCGGATGGTGCCGTAGCTGTTCTGGCCGTGCACGACCGCCCACTCGAGCATTTCCCCGTCCTTGACCAGTTCGCCGAACTTCTCGGGCCCCACAAAGAAGTAATGCACGCCGTCGACCTCGCCCGGGCGCGGGTTGCGCGTCGTGGCGGAAACCGAGAGCCACACCTGGGGGTAGTTGTCGCGAATGTGGGTGGAGATCGTTCCCTTCCCTACGGCCGTTGGACCGGCGAGGACTGTGACCGTTGGGTGGGGGCTTGCCGTCATGGTGTGCTTCGTTACGCTTTCGTTTTGGGTGGCGATTGCTGGAAATGATCCACCAATGCGATGCGCTGTTTGCGCCCCAGTCCGCGCAGGCGCCGGCTGGGTGAGATGCCTAGTCTATCGATAAGCGTGTGCGCGCGGATCTCGCCGACGCCGGGGACGGACTCCAGGAGGTCCATGACCCGAAGCCGCCCGATGGCCTCGTCGGTGGGAACCAGGTCCAGGAGTTCGTTGATTCCCAGCTTGCCGGTGCCGAACTGGTTCTTGATTTCGGCCCGGCGCGTGCGCGCAGCCAACGCCTTTGCCCGCGCGCGAATACGGTCCTCGTCTGAGAGTTCTCGCAGTACCATGCCTTTTGCCGCCATTCCATCTATTGGGTCAAGCACCAGGGCAACAAGCCCTGAACTGAAGATAACGAATGATGGCCCCCGATGCAATGGTTAATCGTGCTGTGGCTACCACAAATGCGTGAACGAGGGGCAAATTCCGGTCGTTGGGCGCATTGCCGGGACGCGGGTGTAACCAAGATCATCCCGCATTCTTCGTTTGGGGCCGGATGCGGGCCCCACAAGCACCGATGTGTCGGGTGCCCCGGGCGCGCGATGGACCGCACCCGGCCTGGCCGAATCGGGGCGCCGCCGTGGCCCTTGAAGGGGGACGACGATGCCCCCGGCGCGACCCCATGTGGGGTTGCGCCGGGGGCATCGAAAGGGAACCGAAATCCGGTGTCCGCCTCGCGCGTGCCTAGAGCAGCGAATCCCGGGTTGCAGCAGCGGCGTCGCGCAGGGCGCCCGCATCGGGACCTGCCTTGAGCACGTCGCGACTGGAGGTGCCGAGCACCTGCGGCCAGAACGCGCCGAAGGACGCCTTCATGTCCGCACCCGTGGCACCCTGGGCGCCGAGGCCCGGTGCCAGGATCGGGGCGTTGGAGGCAGCCAGGTCGATGCCCAGTTCCTCCAGGGCCGCGCCCACGGTGGCGCCGATGACCAGGCCGGTGGACCCGAACGGGGTCGCTCCGGCGTTCTCCGCCGCGACCGCACCGACGATGCCCTTGGCCACGGAGTCGGCGCCGCCGACGTGCTGCACCGATTTGCCCTCCGGGTTGGAGGTCAGCCCCAGCACGAACACGCCGCGGCCGGTGGCCGCCGCGAGGTCAAGGGCGGGGCGCAGCGACTCGTAGCCCAGGTAGGGGCTCAGCGTCACCGCGTCGGCGGCCAGCGGGCTGCCCTCCCCCAGCCAGGCATCCGCGTAGGCGGCCATGGTGGAGCCGATGTCCCCGCGCTTGGCATCCGCGATGGACAGGACGTGTCCCGCAGCGCAAAGCGCCAGGGTTTCCTCCAGCACCGCCAGCCCGCGCGAACCGTGGCGTTCGTACAGCGCCACCTGCGGCTTCAGCGCCGCGACGTGCCCGGCCAGGGCCTCGACGACCCCCAGCGAGAAGCTGCGCAGCCCGTGCACATCGTCTTCAAGCCCCCAGGCCGCAAGCAGCGCCGGGTGCGGGTCGATGCCCACGCACAGCGGGCCGTGCGCGGCCATGGCCGCGGCCAGGCGCCGCCCGAAGGGGGCACGGGCGCCCGCGGCGGCGGCGCGTGCCGCCGCGCTAGGCATTGGCGCCGTCCTTGTTCGCCGCGGCTGCTGCCGCAGCGGCCTCGGCCACGCCCGCCGCCTGCAGGGTCTTGGCGTGCTCCTGCAGCGAGGTGACGGTCCATTCGAAGTGGCGCATCGCGTCGATGGCCTGGATCGCGGCACCGAATTCGGCAACCGTGGTGATGATCGGGGTGCCCACCGAGACGGCGGCGGCGCGGATCTCGTAGCCGTCGCCGCGTGCCTCGCCGCCCGAGGGGGTGTTCAGGATCATGGCGATCTCCCCGTCGGTGATCAAGTCGACGATGTTGGACTCGCCCTCGATCGATCCCTCGCGGACCTTGCGGACCACGGTGGAGGGGATGCCGTTGCGGCGCAGCACCTCGGCGGTGCCGCCGGTGGAGATGATCTCGAATCCGATGTCGGCAAGGTGCTTGACCGGGATCACGATGGAGCGCTTGTCGCGGTTGGCGACCGAGACGAAGACCTTGCCCTTGGTCGGCAGCGGGTTGTTTGCCGCGGCCTGGGACTTGGCGAAGGCGGTGTCGAAGTACTTGTCGATGCCCATGACCTCGCCGGTGGAGCGCATTTCCGGGCCAAGCAGCGAGTCGACGACCTTGCCCTCCGGGGTGCGGAAGCGGGCGAAGGGAAGCACTGCTTCCTTCACCGAGACAGGTGCGCCCTCGGGCAGGTTGGCGCCGTCGCCGGACTCCGGCAGCATGTGGTGCACCGAACGCAGGTGGGCGATGGACACGCCGACACCGATCATCGCCGCGGCCTTGGCCAGCTGCACGCCGGTGGCCTTGGAGGTGAACGGCACGGTGCGCGAGGCGCGCGGGTTGGCCTCGATCACGTAGAGCACGTCGGAGGCCAGTGCGAACTGGATGTTGATCAGGCCGCGCACGCCCACGCCCTCGGCGATGGCCCGGGTCGCGGCGACCACGCGGTCGCGCACGTCCCGGCCCAGGGTGATCGGGGGCAGCACGCAGGCGGAGTCGCCGGAGTGGATGCCTGCCTCCTCGATGTGCTCCATGATGCCGCCGACGTAGAGGTCGGTGCCGTCGAACAGGGCGTCGACGTCGATCTCGATGGCGTCCTCGAGGAACCTGTCAACCAGCACCGGGTGGTCGGCGGTGATCTCGGTGGCGTTGGTGATGTAGCGGGCGAGGTTGGCCTCGTCGTACACGATCTCCATGCCGCGGCCACCCAAAACGTAGGACGGACGAACCAGCACCGGGTAGCCGATCTCGTCGGCGATGCGCTTGGCTTCCTCGAAGGAGACGGCGGTGCCGTTCTTCGGGGCGATGAGCCCGCCGGCATCCAGCACGCGCTGGAAGGCGCCGCGGTGCTCGGCCAGGTCGATGGCCTCGGGGCTGGTGCCCAGGATCGGGACGCCGGCATCGGCGAGCTCCTGTGCCAGCTTCAGCGGGGTCTGCCCGCCGAGCTGCACGAACACGCCCAGCACGCCGCCGGTGGACTCCTCGGCGTGGATGACCTCCAGCACGTCCTCGAGCGTCAGCGGCTCGAAGTACAGGCGGGTGGAGACGTCGTAGTCGGTGGAGACGGTCTCCGGGTTGCAGTTGACCATCACCGCGTCGCGGCCGGACTCGCGAACCGTCATCGCGGCGTGCACGCAGCAGTAGTCGAACTCGATGGCCTGGCCGATGCGATTCGGGCCGGACCCGAGGATCACCACCGAGGGGTTGGCGCGCACGTACAGATCGGTGGACACCTGCGCGGCTGAGTTCGAGGCGGCAACGCCGTACTACTACTCCAGCCATGAGCGCGATTCCGACCCTGTCGGGGAAGTGCGTCGTGGCGACAACGACTCAGTGGTGATCCTGGGGTCTGGGCCCAACCGGATCGGCCAGGGCATCGAGTTCGACTACTGCTGCGTGCACGCCGCGATGACCGTCCGTGAGCTCGGACGCGACGCGGTGATGATCAACTG